>JBNMGK010000396.1:0-2444 GCA_050872205.1 Enterocloster sp. | reverse complement strand
GCTTTGTATTTTATTATTACTATTTTTATCATCGTAACCCATATTGGACAGCTTCCAGGCGTATTTTCCAGGATTTTTAAAGAAGCTTTCGGTCTTCGGGCTGTAGCCGGGGGCGGTTTTGGTGCTGTATTGATGAACGGTGTAAAGCGTGGACTTTTCTCCAATGAAGCCGGCTCTGGTTCTGCTCCCTGCGCTGCCGCAGCTGCTGATGAAAAAGAACCTGTTAAAATGGGACTGATCCAGGCTTTAGGCGTATTTATTGATACCATTGTGATCTGCAGCTGTACTGCCTTTATCCTTCTTCTGGTTCCGGAAGAGCTGACCCGGAATCTTATGGGAATGGAGCTGTTACAGACTGCCATGAACTACCACCTTGGAAGCTTCGGCGTGATCTTTGTGGCTGTGATCCTGGCACTGTTCAGCTTTTCCACTTTCCTTGGCATCCTCTTTTATGCCCGTTCCAATGTGGCCTATCTTTTTGGAAACCGCTGGTTATGGCAGACTCTTTATAAGATCTTAGCTCTGATCATGCTTTTTATCGGCGGCATCCAGGCTTATACTGTGGTATGGGACCTGGGAGATGTTGGAATCGGACTGATGACTATTTTTAATCTGGCAGTGCTTTTCCCCCTTTCTGGTGAGGCATTATCTGCGCTGGCTGAGTATGAGAAACAGCGAAAATAATACGAATATATCTGCCATATGCACTGTTTCCAGATGCATGGCAGCAAAAAGGACAGAAGGCCGGTCACCTCTGTCCTTTTTCATTTAATTTTCCATTTTATTCTATCATCTGCATTACTTTATTTCTGAACTTCTGTTTTTCTTCTTTTTAATATCTCATGCCAATACACAGGCACTAACAGTCCACATGCCCCGATCCAGGCAAATGGTGTTGCAAAGCAGATCCCCACATAACCGATGATCCCTGCAAATACCGTTGTAGAGGTAATACGGAAGATCAGCTCAATGATGCAGGCTGTAAATGGCGTCCAGCTGTTTCCCATACTCTGGATGGCAGAACGGTAGATCTGCAGCACTCCAAGAAGCAGGTAAAAAGGCGCTACTGTCAGCAGATAGTGGTCTGAGTACCAGACGATCTCTGGTGTAGGCTGGCTTACAAACATAGGCACTACCAGATGGCGTCCGAAAATGATCATCACACACATAATGGCATTGGCAATGCTTGTCTGAAGCAGGCATGCTGTTGTGCCTTTGCGGATGCGGTCCCACAGACCGGCGCCGTAGTTTTGGGCTACATAATTGGAAATGGCGATACCGAAGGCTGCATTCATAAGAACAGAGATCTGGTCTACCTTAGTAGCCGCCGTATATCCGGCGATTGCTTCTGTTCCCAGTGCATTTACTGCACCCTGCATAGCCAGCTGTCCGATGCACATAACAGACATCTGAAAGCCCATAGGAAAACCAATGCCTAAATGGTTTTTGATAGCTGAAGACAGAGAGGCAAAATCCTCTTTCTTCAATCGGAGTATGAGGAATTTTCTCACGCCGATCACAGTACATAATACAGCAGATAACAGCTGGCTTAAAACAGTAGCCCAGGCTGCTCCTGCTACTCCCATTTGCAGCGGAACGATAAATACCACATCCAGAACAATATTCAGTAAAGAGGAGAAAATCAGGAATATAAGCGGTGTACGGCTGTCTCCCAGTGCTCTCAGGATATTGGATATCATGTTGTAAAAAATGGTCGCACCTGTTCCCAGAAGTACTGCAAACATATAGTCATAAGCCATATCATAGATCTTTTCCGGTGTCCTCTGCCAGTATAAGATCTGATGAGCCAGGCCACAGCAGATTGCCGTAATGACCACTGTAAAGAAAATACATAAGATAATGGACACTGCTACGCTGCGGCGCATTCCTTTTTCATCTCTTGCTCCAAACCGGTGTCCCAGGCAGATGCCAAAACCGCCGGTAATGCCCTGGATAAAGCAGAGTACCAGATAAATAACAATAGCCGTAGAACCAACTGCTGCCAAAGCGTCTGCTCCCAGCGTCCTTCCTACGATCACTGTATCTGCCAGTGTATAAAACAACTGAAACAGATTGCCGCCAATGACCGGCAGTGAAAATTTTAAGATGACGGAAAATGGATTTCCTTTTGTCAGATCCTGTGCCATGACTATTTCTTCCTTCTTTTATATGTAAAAGTGTCTGTAAGCAGCTGCCACAGCGGCACCAGATACAGATAGCAGCCAGCCAGCAGAGCCGCATCCGGCGCGCCGATCGCCGCTAAAGGCACTGCCCCTGCAATGGACCATGGAAACAGCGGAGCAATAAGGACCGTTCCGTTTTCCAGATACATTGCCATATCTTTCTTATCCTGCACCAGCTTGTGACATAACTGCTGGGTCACAATGATCGCCAGTGTCTGATTGCAGGATACAGCGCAGGCCAGCGCTGATACTGGCAGTATC
>JBNMGK010000300.1:0-3732 GCA_050872205.1 Enterocloster sp. | reverse complement strand
TGTATTTAGCGCCGGCTACCAGAGAACCCATATCCAGGGCAAACAGCTTCTTATCTTTCAGGCCGTCAGGAACATCACCGCGGACAATTCGCTGAGCCAGACCTTCTACAACGGCTGTTTTACCAACACCAGGTTCACCGATCAGCACCGGATTGTTTTTCGTCTTACGTGAAAGGATACGGACTACGTTACGGATCTCGCTGTCACGGCCGATGACCGGATCCAGCTTCTGATCTCTGGCACGTTCTACCAGATCATAGCCGTATTTTTCCAATGTATCATAAGTTGCCTCCGGGTTGTCGCTTACCACTCTCTGATTACCTCTTACAGTAGAAAGTGCCTGAAGGAACTTTTCTTTGGTAATACCATAGGTCTTAAACAGGTCCTTCATTTCCTTAGAAGGCTGTTTAAGCAGTGCCAGGAAAAGATGTTCTACGGAAACGTATTCATCTCCCATGGCCTTGGCTTCGTCTTCTGCATTGATCAGGACTTTGTTTAAGTCATTGCTGATATACAGCTGTCCGCCACCGCTTACCTTGGTCAGTTTCTCTATAGCCTGCTTTGCCTCGTTTTTAAACATGTCGCCCTGAATGCCCATCTTTGTGATCAGCTTCATGATCAGGCTGTCATCTAACGTCAGCAGGCTGTACAGCAGATGCGGCTGGTCGATCTGCTGGTTTCCATATTCATATGCCAGCTTTTCGCAGTTCTGAACTGCTTCCATTGATTTCTGAGTAAATTTATTAATATTCATATGCCCACTCCCCTTTCCGGAACAGTGTGTTTGTTGTCTTGTTTTTTTGTTCTATGTGTACTATAACACCAGTTATTAGCACTGTCAAGAGGTGAGTGCTAAGTTTTTACAAAAAATATTT
The DNA here is from genome assembly GCA_050872205.1 of Enterocloster sp. Taxonomy (GTDB): domain Bacteria; phylum Bacillota; class Clostridia; order Lachnospirales; family Lachnospiraceae; genus Enterocloster. Next base: position 2,857 of record JBNMGK010000300.1, on the reverse strand, counting down.
GTCTCCAAAATAAAGCGTTTCATTTGACAAAATGCCTCCCCCTCTGTATAATGATTTTACAGTTACTTCTACAGCCTGCAAAAGGCTTCCGTATTTTTTCAATATTTCAGTAATTTCCAAAATTTTCCAAATTTCACTTTTTCACTTCGTACCTTGACAACTAAATAAAGAATATATTTTATTGCAAAGGAGAACATGGTATGAAGCAAGAAAACAATATAATCAAGTTCAGGATATTTATATGCCTTATGCTTATGGTATGTATAATATGTACGCTCTATACAGATCCAGTCATGGCACAGGAAAGCACAAACATTACCTTTTCAAAAAAACTGACCAGAGAAGAAGCTGCAGATCTGAAAGAACCGGATGCAGTTTATGAGGATGAAAATGGAATTAAATACCAGCTGGTAAACTGGGAACTGGAAGAAAAGTTAGGGGAAGAAAAATGGGTACCCACAGAAAAACAGGTTCGCTATCTTGGCCTGGAAGATGGGGAAGAGATACCAGAGACTATTTATGGAGAAACAAAAGAAGCACTGCACAAAACAGAAAGCAGAACTATAAATGAACAATGGAGGTCTGATTTGTGTCTGCCGGTTACCTTCTATTCCTATGGAGCAGATGAATATCAGCTGGGAGATATGGTTATTTCAGCAGAAAATGACCGTCTTCTTGAAGAAACCGCCGAAGAAGGACCTCTTATCCTGGATAGCCTTGGACTGTCCCACCAGGCCTATCACATTACTTCTATGGTGTGGAACGGAGAACCATTTGCAGACGAAAATGGCCAGCTCTGCCGCAATGCCATTGCGCTGGGAGAGCGGCTTTTAAAAGATGTGGAAGTTATATATAAAGGAGATGTTCTCCGGAAAGAACCGGATTTTTACGAACTTCACACTTTCTATAAAGCAGAAGAAAAAGAAGAAGAATCTACTGTAGAACTTACAGCCAGGGTTCCTATAGAGCTGCCAGCTCCAGCGCCAAAACAGGGCCCATTCTGGTATCTGATCCGCACTGGTTTTGTGATCACTATAGCCTTGGGCATCTTAGGTCTTCTCACAGGCATTATCCTGTTTCTCATCACAAAATGGCGCAGGAAAGAAGAAAAAGATCATTTTTAATGCAGCATAGGAAAAACAGTAAAAACAAAGTTTAAGGAAAAATTCATAAAAAAAACATAGTAAAAACACAGCTTTCGTAGTAAGATGTATCGTGCCGCAAAAATGAGACACCATTCGTAATACCGCGGCGAAGAGAGGAGAATCACTATGAAAAAACAATATCTGGCAGTTGCTTTTTTAGCAGTTGCACTGGGGCTGACCGCTTGCTCTTCTAAAAAAGCGGATACAGAAACTACAACCGCACAGGCCGCAGAAAGTACAGAAGCTTCTTCTGCTGATTCTGAAGAAGAAGTAGACGAAGAATATTATTATGGTTTTGTAAGCCTTGTAGAAGACAAGATCATTACTGTAACAGATGATGAAGGAAATGTAGCAAAATTTGATGTTACAGATGCCCAGATCACAGGCGCAGATGAAATTGGACAGGGCGATGAAATAGAAGTTGGATATACCGGAGAACTGTCTGAGGATGTAACAAAATCAACCTCTGTAGATATTATGACCTCTGCAGCAGAAGTTGCAAAAGAAGAAGAGGCTGATGCTGAAGACCTGGTGCTGGAAGGAACCATCGAAAGCGCAGATGATAAGACCATCACTGTAAAGACAGATGAAGGAAGCTACACCCTGAATTCCGTTATTGCCCAGAAAGTAACAAAAGACGGCATCAAAGCAGGTGCTGAAGCTGAAATAACCTATTACGGAGATCTGGAAGATCCAGATGATATGGCTGTAGCTACCCGTATCATCACCGCTGACGCAAAAGACAGTGAAGAAGCCCAGAAAAAGACTCTCACCGGTACTGCAGCTGAGGTAGAATCTGACTACATTGTTCTGGATACCGCAGATCCTGACAATACACTGTTCTCTTTTGTAGGAGAAGAAGGAATGTTTGACGATATCAATGTTGGTGATACAGTAACTGTTATTTATGACGGTTCACTTACTGACAAGATGATCGCAGCTGAAGGAATTGAGTAATAAAATAACTCTGCTACAGCAAAACGGAGATGTCTCATAAGGCATCCCCGTTTTCTTTTATACAGACCACATATTTCTCACTATTTTATCTGGGATCATGCTGTTTGATCATCTGCTCCAGCTCAGAGGCAGCAATGCTGAGAGATTCATTTTTCCTCTTTATCATACACAGATTTCTTTTAGGAATAGGTGGCTCCATATTTAAAATAATAAGATTTTCCATATTTTCTTTTTCCAAAAAATCTGTAGGTACAAAGCCAATACCAAGATCGGACCGTACCATTGGAAGGATCTGCTCTGAAGTCGCCACTTCTATTTCCGGCGAAAAAGTTTCCCCCCATTTATTAAAATAATCTGAATAGAACGCAAAAGAGCTTGTTTTTTCTCCAAGACCAATCACAGGATAACGCTTTAGCTGTTCTGCTGTTAAAGAGGTTCCTGTAGAAAGAGAAAATACCCCGCTGCATACCGGAACTTCCTGAATATCACGCAAAACGCGGAATTTCAGATCAGAAGGAAGTTCAAAGGGATCCGTTACAATAGCAAGGTCTGCCAGTCCCTTTTTCAGAACATCAATGGCTTTTGGCGTGGAATGGGTCTGAATGCGGATATGGATACCTGGATAAGCGCTGCGGAATTTCTTAAGAGCAGGAAGCAGGATACAGTGAAGAGCGATCTCACTGGCCGCTACTGTAACAATACCTGACTGCAGGCTTTTATCTCTGGCAATCTCCTGTTCCCCATAAGAAATATGT
>JBNMGK010000263.1:0-4150 GCA_050872205.1 Enterocloster sp. | reverse complement strand
GGCAACGGACTCTGACTCCGTCATTGTGAAGGTTCGAATCCTTCTAGCCCAGCTAGAGAGAGTCTTTGGTTTCTGAACAGGCAGAAGCTGAGGGCTTTTTTGTTGTTTAAAATATTACCAGCCGGAATAAAAAAGTATTGCCAGACAGCATTGTAATGATACAAATGCAAAGGCAATACTTTTATAAATTTTACAGCAAAGTACTGAGAAGTACTGTAGTGCGCACTGGCAGTTCCGGGTTCTGGATCCGTTCCATGATCTGTTTTCCGGCGGCCCGTCCGATCTCTTTGGAAGGCTGCAGGATCATCCGGGCTTCTCTGGCAAAATAATCTTTTCGTCCTTCTACTGTCTGACCAAGAAGCAGAAGATCTTTTCCCAGACGGATATTCTGGGAGTTAAGGTAATACAGTACATCATCCAGCATAACATTATTGGACGCTACGATGGCACTGCAGTTTTGCTCAAGTAATTTCTGGACCAGAGGAACTGCACTCTGGGAAAGACTGTTGCCGTTCTGGATCAGATTTTCATCTACAGGGATCCCGTATTCTGTAAGAGCATCTTTATAGGCATTTAACCGGTTAATACTGGTGGAAAGCCGCATCAGTCCTGTGATGAAGCCGATCCTGCGATGACCTTCAAGGATCATCTGGCAGATACAGTCATGGATCGCATGGTAATCCTGCGGGATAATCATATCACAGGGGCAGCCGGGGATCTGGCGGTCGATAAAGACCATAGGGAAATGTTCAGGAACCAGAGCTTTGATATCAGAAAAACTGGTCAGCGTTGTGGCAATGATCAGCCCATCTACCAGACCGGATGACAGCAGCTTCAGATTCTCCATTTCCCTTTTTTCTGTTTCTTTTGTATTAACAATGAGAAGCTTATACCCGTCTTTAGCCAGTACACTTTCTACTTCTTCAATAATGATCGCCCATACAGGGTTGGAAATATCCGGGACAATGATACCGATTAGATTCTTTCTTCCTGTTTTAAAACTTCTGGCAGTGAGGTCAGGGACATATTCCAGGGCTTTAATGCTGTCCATTACCTTTTTTCTGGTTTCTTCAGAGACAAAGCGTGTGTTATTGATTACATGGGAAACCGTAGCAACGGAAACCTGTGCATGTTTTGCCACATCTTTCATACTTGCTTTCATTAAAATTCCACCCCCCGCATACTTTATGTTCACTTTAACAATCATAACAGATTATTCTTTAGGTGTAAATTAGTGTAAATGTTTGTTAAACGTTTAAATCAATATAAGACATGGTAACAAAAATGTCAATACCAGAATAGAAAGAGAAAAAATAATGTTAAAAATAGACAAAAATAGGACGAAAATTATATAAAAATCCTACAATTGACATCTGGGATAAAAACGCGTACTATAAAATCACAATCACGTAAACGGTTACGTAAACGATTCAAACAACAAAACGCACAATAAAGAGCCGAAAATCAGAAATATCGGCAAAAAGAAAGACCTAATAAAGGGGGACGGTTAAGTGGACAAAAAAGTTGTTTTGAAAGCAGAAAAGATCAATAAGTCGTTTCCGGGAGTAAAAGTTTTGTCAGATGTAAGCTTTGATCTGGAGGAAGGAGAGGTACATATTCTGCTGGGGGAAAATGGTGCAGGAAAATCCACTCTGATGAAGATATTTTCCGGATTGTACAGTGTGGATTCTGGAAACATCTACGTAAATGGAGAGAAGGTTACCATTCGTAACACAAAGGATTCCCAGAATCTGGGAATATCCATTATCTATCAGGAGTTTGATCTGGTACCATATCTGACAGTTGCACAGAATATTTTTCTTGGACGGGAACCTTTAAAGAAAAACGGCAGTATTGATCAGGGGGAGATGAGGAAAAAATCCAGAGAATATCTGGAATTTTTAAGAGCCAACATTGATGTGGATGCAAAAGTCTGTACGCTGGGTGTAGCACAACAGCAGCTGGTGGAGGTTGCAAAAGCGGTTTCACAGGATGCCAGGATCTTAATTATGGATGAGCCTACAGCAACTCTCAGCGACAGTGAGATCGAGAGGCTGTTTGAGACCATTCGACGCCTGCAGCAGAACAAGGTTTCCATTATTTACATTTCCCACAGACTGCAGGAATTAAAGCAGATTGGAACAAGAGTAACAGTGCTGCGGGATGGCATGACCATCTGTACCGAGGACATACAAAAGATCAGTATGGATGAGCTGGTACACCGTATGGTAGGACGTGAAGTATCACAAAAACGTGTAAGACTTCAGAATACAGCAACAAAGGAAGTGGCTTTGAAGGTCAGTCATTTAAGCAGAAAAGGCGTTCTTCACGATGTATCCATTCAGGTCCACAAAGGGGAGATCGTAGCACTGGCCGGCCTGGTAGGTGCAGGACGTACAGAACTGGTACATGCTATCTTTGGCATTGACAAGATCGACAGCGGTCAGGTGGAGATCCTGGGAAAAGAGATTGAAAAGCCAACTCCGGGAAAATGTGTAAAAAGCGGTCTTGGCCTGCTTCCTGAAAGCAGAAAGGAAAATGGACTGTCATTAACACTGCCTATTTATCAGAACACCTCCCAGGCAGCTATGGAAAAACTTACCTGGAAGGGAATCCTGAATCTGAAAAAGGAACGGGAGGTTGCAAAGAAGTATATAAAGCAGATGAATATTGTATGTACAGGACCTGATATAGAACCATTATATCTGTCCGGTGGCAACCAGCAGAAGGTAGTAATTGGAAAATGGCTTTTTACAGAATCAGATGTTCTGATCTTTGATGAGCCTACAAGAGGAATCGATGTAGGTGCCAGAGAAGAAATTTATCATATTATTGATGATCTGGCGAAAAAAGGGACTGCGATCCTGGTTATTTCTTCCGATCTTCCTGAGGTTTTAACAATTTCAGACCGCATTTATGTAATGCGTGAAGGAAAAATAGCAGGAGAATTAAACTGCGATGGTGCCACCCAGGAACTGATCATGGGATATGCTTCAGGAGGTAGAGAATGAAAGAGAAAAATACATTATTAAAGAAACTGCCATCCAGCGGCGCTGTATACGGGATCATTCTTTTTGTGATCATTTTTTCCATGGTGATCCCGGGGTATTTTACCATTCATAATATTTCCAATATTGCAAGACAGTCAGCGGTTCTTTGTTTTATTTCCATGTGTTCCTGTCTGGCGATCCTTACCAATCAGACGGATCTGTCCTGCGGTGCTATTTCCGGTTTTGCAGCCTGCGTGGCGGCCAAGGCTATGAACAGTGGCTGCTCTATCCTGGTTGGCTGTCTCATCGGACTTTTAATGGCAATGGTTATTGGTGCTATCAATGGCATTTTAGCCGGATACACAGAAATACCTACCTTTATCATTACACTGGCTACCATGAACATTGCTGAAAGCTTAGGAATGGTCCTTCAGGGAGGAACCATCCATATTCCTTATGACAATTTTAAAAACCTCAGTGAAGGAAGTATTCTTTATATTCCGGTACCGGCTCTTCTGGTGGCAGCACTGTATCTGATTATGAATTATATTTTAAAGCACAGAAGATATGGTACCTATCTTTATGCAGTAGGAGGAAAAGAGGACGCTGCGTGGACATCCGGTATCAATGTAAAACGAATGAAATTAAGTGTATATCTGATCAATTCGGCTCTGGCAGCCTGTGCAGGTTTTATTTATGCAGCACGTTTAAGCGCTGCGAACCCCTCTCAGGGAAATGGACTTGAGTTAAATGGTATCTGCGCAGCTGTTTTGGGAGGCATTGTTTTAGGCGGAGGCAGAGGAAATGTCTTCGGAGCCCTTCTGGGAGCCATTGCGATCAGTATTTTAAGAAACGGAATGAATATGCTTGGCTGGAGGATCCTTACACAGATGATGGTGATCGGCTTTATCCTCATTGTGATCCTGGCATTAGATGTTGCAAAGAAGGGGGCAAAATAATGAAACCAAAAGAGTTTATGATGAAATATTCCCGAATTCTGATCCTGGTGCTGATCATGGTATTTGTATCAGCTGCGTCCCTGGATTTCTTAAAACCGTCTAACCTGTTAAATGTTGCCAGACAGTCTTCCATGCTTTTGATCATGTCACTGGGAATGACCTGTGCCATGCTGTTGGGCCAGGGGGTTGATATGTCCATTG
>JBNMGK010000169.1:0-5816 GCA_050872205.1 Enterocloster sp. | reverse complement strand
GAGTAGAGCTTCAGAATTCTGGTCAGTTTGATGAGATCTACATCATGGTCGCAGATGCACAGGCTCTTACAGATAATGCAGATAACCCTGAAAAAGTACGTCAGAACATCATTGAGGTAGCATTAGACTATCTGGCTTGTGGTCTGGATCCTGCAAAATCCACTTTATTTATCCAGTCCCAGGTACCGGAGCTTTGCGAAATGACTTTCTATTATATGGACCTGGTAACTGTATCCAGATTACAGCGTAATCCTACTGTAAAATCTGAGATCCAGATGCGTAATTTCGAGACCAGCATCCCAGTTGGTTTCTTTACCTATCCCATCAGCCAGGCAGCAGATATTACTGCATTTAAGGCAACCACCGTTCCAGTTGGTGAGGACCAGGCTCCAATGATCGAACAGACCCGTGAGATCGTTCACAAGTTTAACACTGTATACGGCGGCAATCTGGTAGAGCCGGAGATCCTGCTTCCAGATAATAAAGCATGCCTGCGTCTGCCAGGTATTGCCGGCAAGGCAAAGATGAGCAAGTCCTTAGGAAACTGTATCTATCTGTCTGATTCCGAAGAAGAGATCAAGAAGAAGATCATGTCCATGTTCACAGACCCGAACCACCTGCGTGTCCAGGACCCGGGACAGGTAGAAGGAAATCCTGTATTTATCTATCTGGATGCATTCTGCCGTGACGAGCATTTTGAGAAATATCTGCCAGATTACAAGAACCTGGATGAATTAAAGGCTCATTACACAAGAGGCGGCCTTGGTGATGTTAAGGTGAAGAAGTTCTTAAACAACGTAATTCAGGATGAGCTTCGCCCGATCAGAGAGCGCAGAAAAGAGATCGCAAAGGACATTCCAGCTGTATACAAGATTCTGGAAGAAGGAAGCATCAAGGCAGAAAAGAAGGCAGCACAGACTCTTGCAGAGATGAAGCGTGCTATGAAGATCAACTACTTTGAAGACAAAGAACTGATCGCAGAGCAGGCAGCAAGATTTTCCAGTGAGGCTGATGCATAAAGAATAGTTGTAAAAAGAATAAAGGATTTTATAAGATCATAGAAAAATCGCCCGGACTGATCAAATCCGGGCGATTTTTGCTGTACATTTGAGGACAAAACCTGTCAGTGGCAGGTTCTGTAGGAATACTGATTACATAACGATCAGTTCATACTTTCTTGAACCAAGTCCGATCTTTTCTGCATGCTCTAAGCAGCTTCTCCACTCAGATTCCGGTGTGGAGTTGCAGAAGTGGTCGTGGTGGTCTACAAAGTCCTTCTTTGCCATATTTTTGGCAAGCTGGCTTCCTGGCATTGGGGTTGCTTTGAGGCAGGCATCTACACAGGCCTGATCCAGTGCCAGTGGATCGAAGGAGGCAAACATTCCAATATTTGGAAGGATTGGCACGTCATTTTCTCCATGGCAGTCGCAGTTAGGGGATACGTCTACTACCAGGGAAATATGGAAGTTTGGACGGCCGTCTACAACTGCTTTGGTATATTCAGCCATGCGGCAGTTTAACAGTTCATTTGCAGTGTCATTGTCAAATGCAATGGCATCGAAGTTGCAGGCACCCAGGCAGCGGCCGCAGCCTACGCAGTGTTCCTGATCCACATGCATTTTTCTGGCAGCTTCATCAAAGATCAGACCGCCGTTGGCACATTCCTTCTGGCATTTGCGGCAGCCTTTGCAGACATCCTGCTCGATGTGTGGTTTGCCGCTGCTGTGCTGGTCTTTCTTTCCTGCTCTGGAGCCGCAGCCCATACCGATATTTTTGATGGTTCCGCCAAAACCGGTCATTTCATGGCCTTTAAAATGGGTCAGGCTGATAAATACATCGGCATCCATGATGGCACGGCCGATCTTTGCTTCTTTTACATATTCTCCGCCTTCTACCGGCACATCTACATCATCTGTACCTTTCAGACCGTCACCGATCAGAATAGGACATCCTACCGTCAATGGGGTAAATCCATTTTCCCATGCACATTCCAGATGCTCCAAAGCGTTTTTACGGCTTCCTGGATACATGGTATTGCAGTCAGTAAGAAATGGTTTTCCGCCCAGTTCTTTTACTACGTCTGCAACTGCTTTTGCATAGTTAGGACGAAGATAACTGATATTTCCCAGCTCTCCAAAATGCATTTTAATAGCAACAAATTTGCCGTCCATATCCAGTTTTTCGATACCGGCTTTTTTGATCAGCTTCTTTAATTTTGTTGGAAGTCCGTCACCAAAGGCAACGGTGTGAAAATCAGTAAAATAAACTTTTGATGGTTCCATACAATACCTCGCTTTTGTGTGATTTTTATGAATTGATATTTTTTCTCTATAGTATAATGCAAAAAATGAAGAATGGCAAATATAGATTTAATTTGATATAATGAGTGAAGACAAAAACAAGCGGCTGCGCCAGCAGACATTTGTTTTATGGAAAGGACAGCATAAAATGGGAACATGGAAAACAAGGGGACTTCGGGGTTCTACCTTAGAGGACCTGATCAATCATACAAATGAAAGCTACAGGGAGAAAAAACTGGCTCTGATCCAGAAGATCCCTACACCCATTACTCCCATTGAAATAGATAAGAGCAGCCGTCATATTACACTGGCTTATTTTGATCAGAAGAGTACCGTAGACTATATTGGGGCGGTGCAGGGGATCCCGGTGTGTTTTGATGCAAAGGAATGTGCGGTAAAAACATTTCCTCTTCAGAATATCCACCCGCACCAGATCAAATTTATGGAAGAATTTGAACAGCAGGGGGGCATATCCTTTATCATTGTCCATTATACAGCTTTGGATGAAATGTATTATGTGCCTTTTGCAGACGTAAAAAAGTTCTGGGACCGTATGGAAGCAGGCGGCAGAAAAAGCTTTACCTATGATGAAATTGACAAAAACTGGAAAATACGTTCCCACAGAGATATGTATGTTCATTATCTGGAGCCATTATCCATGGATCTGAGCCAGAGAGAAAATAAGTAAGAATTGGACGGTAACAGAAAAATCCAGAAAGCCGTTGACAAGAAAGAATGAAGCCTTTATAATGAAAACACGTTAGCAAATCATCACTCTACCATGGTAAAGTGATAGCAAGAGAAAACAACGACTTAAATAACAGCCGTAAATACCGGCGAAAAGATAAGGGAGATGTGCCATGACAAAGAAAAATAAGCTGATCCACACTCCGGAAGGAGTCAGAGACATTTATAACGGAGAATGCCGCAGAAAGCTGGCAGTCCAGGAGAAGATTCTCCATACATTATATCTGTACGGTTATGAGCATATCCAGACCCCAAGCTTTGAATATGCGGATATTTTCAATGAGGACCGTGGAAGCGTAGGCGCCCAGGAAATGTTCAAGTTCTTTGACCGAGACAACAACATGCTGGTGCTCAGGCCGGATATGACTCCGGCGGTGGCAAGATGTGTGGCAAAATATTTTATGGATGATGATATGCCTCTGCGTCTGTGCTACCTGGAGCGTACCTTTAAGAACAACACCAGTTATCAGGGCTATTTAAAAGAGCGGGCTGAGTCCGGTGCAGAGCTGATCGGTGATGATTCACCAGATGCAGATGCTGAGATGATCGCCATGGTCATTGACTGCTTAAAGGCGGCTGGTTTAAAAGAGTTTCAGGTAGAATTAGGTGAGGTTGCATTTTACAGAAGCCTGTTACAGCAGTCCGGACTGGACGAGGACGCACAGGCCCAGTTAAATGACCTGATCGAGAATAAGAACCGCTTTGGCGTCGAAGAGTTTTTAAAGAACCAGGACATGGAAGAAGGCTTAAAAGAAGCCTTCTTAAAGCTTCCAGAGCTGTTTGGCGGTATCAACCAGATTAAAAAGGCAAAGACATTAACAGACAACTCACAGGCATTAGCAGCTATTGAACGTCTGGAGCGGGTACATACATTGCTGGAAGAATACCACATGGCTGATTATGTATCCTATGATCTGGGAATGTTAAGTCGTTACCAGTATTATACCGGTATCATTTTCAAGGCATATACCTATGGAACCGGTGATTACATTGTTACTGGCGGCCGTTACAATAAACTGTTAGTTCAGTTTGGAAAAGACACACCGGCAGTTGGTTTTGCCATTGTAGTAGACCAGCTGATGGCAGCTTTATCCAGACAGCAGATCCACATTCCGGTGCAGTTGGTGAATACAGTGATCCTGTATGAGCCTTCAGCCAGACAAAGCGCTGTGCGTTTAAGCCGTTTCTTCCGTTCTGAGGGCACTCCGGTGCAGTCCATGGTCATGGAAGAAGGAAAGAGCCTGGAAGATTATAAGGGAATGGCAAAGAAAAGAGGTCTTCGCACCATTCTCTGCCTGAAAAATACAGGAAATACAGTAACTGCCTTTGACATGCTTACAGGAAATGTAGACGAAACCCCTGTATCTGCATATGGAGTCAGGGAAATTTTATAAGAGATGCGGAAAGCATATTGGATTATAAGGAGATAAGTAACATGAGATATCTGACCATAGCATTAGCCAAGGGCCGTCTGGCATCCAAGGCAATGGATATGTTTGAACAGATCGGTATTTCCTGCGAGGAGATGAAAGATAAGAACTCCAGAAAGCTGATCTTTGTAAATGAAGACCTGGGCATCCGCTTCTTCTTAGCCAAGGCAAATGACGTTCCTACTTATGTAGAATATGGCGCGGCAGACATTGGTATTGTAGGTCGTGATACCATTTTAGAGGAAGGCAGAAGACTTTACGAGGTCCTGGACCTGGCAATTGGAAAATGCAGGATGTGTGTCTGCGGACCGGAGTCAGCAAGAGAACGTTTAAAACACCACGAACTGATCCGTGTAGCTACCAAATATCCCCACATTGCAAAAGACTATTTCTACAACCAGAAATACCAGACCGTAGAGATCATTAAATTAAACGGCTCCATTGAGCTGGCGCCGATTGTAGGACTTTCTGAGGTGATCGTAGATATTGTGGAGACCGGTTCTACCTTAAGAGAAAACGGATTAGTAGTCTTAGAAGAGGTCTGTGACCTTTCCGCACGCATGGTAGTCAACCAGGTAAGCATGAAAACGGAAAACGAACGGATCACAAAGATCATTAAAGATTTTCAGGGACTTTTAAAGGAAAAAGAGAGGGCGGACAAATGAGGATCGTAAAATTAGATGAAGCATCTATGAAAAATATTCTGGCAGATATGTTAAAAAGAGACCCAAATAACTATGATGCCTATACGGAAACTGTGCAGGAGATCGTGGACCGGGTAAAAGCAGAAGGTGATGCAGCTGTTTTTGATTATACAAAGAAATTTGACAAGGCAGAGATCAATGCAGGAAACATCCGCGTAACAGAAGCAGAGATCAAAGAAGCCATGGAAGCAGTGGATCCACATCTTCTGGAAGTAATGAAAAAATCCATGGAAAATATCCGCCGTTACCATGAAAAACAGAGAAGAAACAGCTGGTTTGACTCTCAGCCGGACGGCACCATTTTAGGACAGAAGATCACAGCATTGGAGAGTGCCGGTGTATATGTACCTGGCGGCAAAGCTGCGTACCCTTCTTCTGTACTTATGAACATTATCCCGGCAGAAGTAGCTGGCGTAAAGCGGATCGTTATGGTCACACCTCCTGGCAAAGACGGCAAGGTAAATCCTGTTACTTTAACAGCAGCACATCTGGCCGGTGCTACGGAAGTATATAAAGTAGGCGGTGCACAGGCAATCGCAGCCCTTGCGTTCGGCACAGAGTCCATTCCAAGAGTCAGCAAGATCGTAGGACCTGGAAAGATCTTTGTAGCCCTTGCAAAGAAAGCTGTATACGGT
>JBNMGK010000099.1:0-8344 GCA_050872205.1 Enterocloster sp. | reverse complement strand
TAGCAGACCTGTAAAAACATTTTTGAAAATTCTTCCAGTATTACATCTCCAAACGTAAGACCAAAGTCACGGCTTATAGTGGTAAAACGACAGATATCCACAAGAACCAGCATACCGTCCGGCGTATCTTCACGGGCCTGGGATATTTTCTCTATTCCCGGTTTTAAACGATAGAACGAAGTAACCGGATCCAGACGCTGCTTTCTCTCCTGCTCCAGCTCACGCATCTTCGTTTCATGAATATCACGGATATAGCCTACGATCCTGCGTTCCTGTTCCTTTGCGTCAATAATGTTCTTGCCCCTTATCTCCAGCCATCTGCCTTCCGGCTCTCCCTTGATCCGCCTGCAGACCTGGGCGTACAGGTCACTGTCCGGACTGTTCATCATGGCAAACAGCTTTCCCTGGTCTTCCCTGGAAAAATTAGGCTCAAACAGATCCTTTTGTGCCTTTCTTATATTCCACAGCCCGTCATGGCTTCTGCTGTTTACGATCTCTAAGGTATGATCCTTATCCCTGTATGTAAAAAACAGGTCATTGGAGCTTTCCACTGCTACTCGGTAACGCTCTTTTTCTTCATTTAGCTGTGTCTCTGTTTTCAGTTCACTTTCTGTCAGATTTTCCACGATCTCATGAAGCTCATCCACCTCCTGGATGTTAGAAGGTGTAAAGCCTTTTAAGCCTGCAATACCGCCGCGGATGCTGTCCATAAGCCGGTATACCGGTCGTGTCACATAACGGATCACAATGAACATCAGGCCCATTCCCAGGATCGCGCAGACCACGATAGTGGTCAGGATATTCCGATACAGCCTGTTTCCAAGACTGAAAATAGATTCCTCAGCTACGAACCCGCATAAGACCCAGTTGGTATTTTTATAAGGCACATTGTTGGCATACAGGTTCATCCTGGACATAAGAGCATAAATATTCTGTTCTCCAATTTTGGAATCCTTTACTAAAAACAGCCCTTCATGCTCTGTAGGTTCCAGGGAAAAACTGTTATTTTCCCGCTGCACTGCATCATATAACGTACCTTTTCCGGCTATGCTCTCATATGTTCCATCTCCATTGTCAATAACAACGGCATAACCGGCTGTCTGCTCTCTGTTTAAGTCCTGGACCCTGAAATAGGTGTTGCTCAGATAACTGACTGAAATTTCCGTTCCAAGCACACCGTAGATCACACCATTATAGACCAGAGGAAGGGAATAAGTGATCATCCTGTGATTATCCATTTCATGATCTTCCAGGATAAAAGGCATGGACCAATAGCCAAGAGTAGACATATCCACACCGGAATGAGCCATTCCTGCTGTATAAGGCTCATAAAAAAAGTCATCACATTCCCGGTTGCCTTTTCCTTTAAAGCTGAATAAAGGAGCCCATGAATTATCAAAGGTGATTCCATTGTCACGGGCCAGCTGTTTATCCCCCCGCTCCAGCAAAAGGTCGGAATTGGTATCTGTCTTTGTCACTGGATCGGAATCCCGGACAAAAAATCCGGCATAGTCACCGGAGATTTCTGCAGGAGTATCATTTGCCATGATCAGGAACACACCGCTGGTCGTATCCCGGCGTAAAGACTCCAGAAGCTCTGGAAATACTCTGGAGGCATATTCCTTCTGCAGATCCTTTTGGGCGGTAAAATCCTGTATCTTCTCTCCATTTTCCTGAAGCAGGTCTGCCAGTTCACGGCTCAGATAGCTGCTTTCCTTACGTATGGCACTCCACTGCTCGATCATGGCATTTTCCAGGATCACTTCGCTGTTTTCCACCATATAACTGTCCAGATCCACCGCATTGCTTTCCATAGTGGACTTAACACCGCTGGATAAAAGCATGGAAAAAGGAAGGATCCCCTGAAAAAAAACAACGAAAAGCAGGGGAAGAAGCAATATACGCATCAGTGTCCGTTTCTGTACTCTCATATATCTGCTTCCCTCCTGCTTTCTGTCAATTCCCATTCCTATTCTTTATGGGCTGTTTCATTTAATTTGGTGCATAAGCTTTCATACCACTGCTCAAAATTCTCATCTGTTGTAAATGCAGCAGCTGCTTCTGCCCTTGACATACCGCCTGCAACCATTTCATCTACTTTTGCCTTGTCCTCTGCTGCCTTATCTGATAAATCAAAATCTAATATCTTTCTGGCAGCATAGCCGTTTTCAAAGCATTTTGCAGTATAGAAATGGATCTCATCATAATCGTCTAAAATACTCTCCATGCACTGGTACGCCTTATCGTTAACTTTTAAGTCATTTTCCTTTATTACCTCGTCTAAGGCTTCCATATTATTGGCATCCTTTCGCACCGGCAGATATGCAGACTCACAGCCAAAACGAAGATTATTTTCTTTTCTGGTAAACCACTTTAAAAATTCACAGGCAGCGTATTCATGCTGTTCATCTGACTTAGTCACCGCCATGCTGGCTCCCTGCTGTACATTGATACGCTCTCCGCCTTCAAAAACAGGAGGCTGCATAACAATATAATCAATATCACGGCTTTCATCATCTGTGATCACCTGATCCGGGAAATACATGGAAGAAGCAGACGAACCGGTATATGCCAGGATATCTCCTGTTTTCACATCATCGGAGCTGAATTTTCCAAGTTTGGCAAAATAGCCATTTACAAAAGGTACATAATAATTGTCCCACAGGCGGCGTACTTTCTCTTTGTCTGCCTGAATGGTCACATTCCCATCCTTTACATCAAAAATATCCGTTCCCAGCTGTTTCATACCGATAATAAAGTAATTGGACATGGAATCTCTTCCGTAAAAGGCTTTTCCATCATCCGGGATATCTGGTGTTAAACTGTCTGTCCATTCATAATAGCGTTTAGCTACATCAGTCACGCCTTCTACCGTAGCTAATTCGTCTAATGAAGAACCGGTAGCATCTGCAAAAGGCTGCCAATCTGTAGCATTGATCATCATGATCTCTGTAGTTTTTGCAAGAGGAAACAGATAGAGGGCAGAATCATCATGAAAATATCCTTCCTGAATGTAGGAGTCTACATACTCTGCCTGCTCCTCCTTGGAAAAATAAGGTGTCAGGTCAGCCAGTTTTCCCGCTTTCTGAACTGCGTAGGCCGTATCTGCGTAAGTAGAAAAAATATCCGGCAGAGACTGTGCTCCCACTGCTCCTGAAACTGCATCGGAAACTGCTTTTTCCAGGTCACCTACAGAGCCCTGGGTATAGCCTTCTACATAAATGCCCTTTTCTTTTCCTTCTGTGGCATTAAACTCGGATACCAGCTGGTCGAAGGCCGCCTGCTGGGCTCCATTATAATAATGCCAGACAGTAAGGGAAACTGGTTTACTTGGATCCAGTTTCACCTTACTGCCTGGCGCAGTTGTTCCTGTATTACATGCGGTTAAAAGAAGTGCCGTCCTAAGCCGGCTGCTGTCAGTGCTAAAAGTCCTTTTCTCATAATAGGTCATCCCCCGTAGTTGGCTGCAGGCAGCCTGATTTTTAACACTATTATAGCGAAGTTATTGATAAATTTCAATGAAAATGGGGGATTATATCTTGCCCGTCTCTTTTTGTTCTGTAAGAGACTTTAAAATACGCTTCCGGTTGCTATTTAAATGAGTGATCATGGCATATCTTGCCCCTGGAGCATCACCGGAAGAGACTGCTTCTGTAATGGCACGGTGCTGTTCTACTGTAGATTTCGCAAAATCATTTTTTGTGATCTTTACAAACAGCGGAATGCCCTTTACCACGATCTCCATAAGGTTGCAAAGGATCTGGTTATGTGTGCAGGCAGCCAACTGCCTGTGATATTCAATATCTGCAGCTATATGATCTTTTCCCTGATCTACCAGCTGTTTGACCTCTTTCTGGAGCATCTGCAGCTTCTGACAGTCTGCATAGTCTGCATTGGTAGCTGCCATAGCCGCCACCTCCGGCTCTAACATCAGACGTACATCCACAAATTCCAGGCCTGACTGGAACATATTTTCCTCACTGTTTTCCTGAAAGCCAAGGGGATCATCATTTGCCGCAGCCACTTCCTGTGGTGTCTTTTCCTTCTTAATATAAGTACCGCTTCCGCGGATCACCTCTACTTTTCCAGAAAATACCAGGATCTTGATGGCTTCACGAATAGTACTTCTTCCCACCCCGCAAATTTCAGCCAACTGAAATTCATTAGGAAGCTTGTCACCTGTCTTCATCCCATTGCTTTCTATGTATTCCCTTATTCTGTCTGCTGTCTGCTCCGGCAGCAGTTTTTCTTTCTGCATCTGCCGCATGCGACCACCTCCCCGTTTTTTTATGTTCTCTCGGAATCCTGTTATTCCATGATATAACCAAGGTCCGTCTGATGTCAAGTACCTCTCACCCCCTCAGGTGTTGCAAATATGGCACCTTTTTTCTCATTTTTGATAAAAAAGAAGCACTGCAGTCCGGCTTATTCACCTGACTGCAGCACCCCCGTGTTCATATCGTATTATTTAACTGCCTTTACAGGAAGCATCATCATGACTTAACTAAGAATCCGCCGTCTACAGGAATAACAGCACCATTTAAGTAGTCACTTGCGTCAGAAGCCAGGAACAGAACCGGTCCCTTAAGGTCTTCTGGCAGTCCCCAACGTCCTGCCGGGATTCTCTTGGTGCACTCGTCTTTTCTTTCCTGAGTCATGTTAGCGCACATTTCAGTATCCATATATCCAGGAGCAATTGCGTTGCAGCAGATATTGTGGTCAGCACAGTCAGATGCAAGGCTCTTGGTCAGCATTGCTACAGCGCCCTTAGCTGCTGTGTAAGCAGGAACGGTTGTACCACCAAGGAATGCATTCATGGAAGCAATGTTGATGATCTTTCCGGTGTGGCCTTCCTTATCCTTCATAACCTGCACTGCCTTCTGGCACATAAACCATACATGGTTTAAGTCAACGTCCATAACCAGTCTCCAAGCGTCCTCCGGGAACTCCCATGGCTCATAACGTCTCTGGATACCAGCTGCCGGGATCATAACATCCAGCTTGTTTCCTAAGATCTCCATAGCTTCTGCAAACATACGGTCGATCTCTGGCTTCTTGGATAAGTCACCTGCTACTGCATGTGCCTTGTAGCCCATTTTGCAGTATTCATCTGCAACTGCCTGCAGTTTTTCTGCCTGAAGGTCCATTAATACTACCTCAGCGCCATTCTCTAACAGACCTTCTGCCATACCTCTGGAAAGTCCCTGTGCTGCACCGGTAACGATGCACTTTTTGCCAGCTACGCTGAATTTTTCCTTGTAATCAAATGCCATTTCTTTATCCTCCTATTATATGTGGTGGCCTGCTCCTGTGATGCAGGAGCGGAGTGTATAAACATGTGCTATGGGGTCTGCAGTGCTCCATCCCTGCGTCTTGTCTGTGTCCATGTAGTCACAGTATTCTCACAAGGATATTTTGCAGCCTCCTCCTCATTTAAGTCAACACCTAAACCAGGTTTATCATTTGCGTATACATAACCATTGTCAAACTCAGGCAGTCCCGGGAATACTTCAAGGAGCGCACCGTGTGGTCCCTTTAATTCCTGGATCACGAAGTTTGGCGGCTCGATGCCGGACCATTCCTGTACACCGAAGTTTGGCGCTGCCAGATCAATATGGATGTTGGCTGCATGTGCCAGAGGAGACATATCTCCAGGTCCATGCCATGCAGTGCGTACACCAAACTGCTCTGCAAAAATCTGCAGCTTTCTTGCCGGTGTGATACCGCCAACCTGGCTTAAATGTACGCGAATATAATCGATCAGTCGTTCGGAGATCAGTTTTCTCCACTCAACCGGATTGTTGAACAGCTCGCCTTCTGCGATGGGCATGGAGGTCTGTTCTCTCATTCTTGCTAACCAGTCTGTCTGCTCGATGGGTACCGGATCCTCTAAGAATAACAGATCAAATGGTTCCAGTTCTCTTGCCAGTTTAATTGCCTCAATAGGAGCAATACGCTCATGAACATCATGTACCAGATTGATCTCATATCCTAATTTATTACGGATGCCTTCAAACAGCTTTACTGTATTGCGGATATAGCTTCTGGAATCCAGATAAACACCTGGCTGGGCGCCCTTTGGTGCAGTTGCCGGAGTATTTCCATAGCTTTCACCGCCGTAACCGCCGCACTGGCAGCGGATATTGGTAATACCCATTTCATGGAAACGTTCAATGTTTTCACACAGTTCGGAAAGATCGCGGCCGTCTGCATGACGGTATACCGGGATACCTTCTCTGCACTTTCCGCCAAACAGCTGGTACAGAGGCATGTTTGCCATTTTGCCCTTGATATCCCATAATGCCATGTCCACGCCGGAGATCGCATTATTCTCGATCGGGCCATTTCTCCAGTATCCGTTCTGGTTCATCAACTGCCACAGGTCTTCAATATTTTCTACGCTTCTTCCAACTAAAAGAGGCTTTAAATATTCTTCTACTACCAGCTTTACAGCCAGGTGGCGGTAAGCAAAGGTTCCGCAGCCCAGTCCGTAAAGTCCTGGCTCGCTGGTCTCTACTTTTACTACCACAAGGTTGATGCCTTCCGGCGCTGTGCAGATTACCCGTATATCACGTATGGTTACTGCCATTTTACTATCCTCTCTAACTCACTCTCTAAACTTAACTCTTCTTATTTTATATTTTAAACCGCTCTGATCCGGATGATCAGCCCTTATAATCTTCCAGATCCTGGATCGCCTGATAGATCATCTCTTTTGTTACAGGATAAGGTGTATGGGTCATTTCCTGGTTAGCCAGTGTTGCTTCCAGAACATCCTCTAACGGATCATCCTTTTCCAGTTCCAGGTCAGCCAGGCATACAGGAAGGTTAATGGACTTATTTACGCCATAAGCCAGTTTTAACTTTTCCCAGTCCTTATCTACCATCAGGTTTACCAGAGTTCCGTAGGAAACTACTTCACCGTGAAGATGCTTCTTTTCAATGTGCTCTCTCTTGGTCAGGCCATAGAACAGAGCGTGGGCGATACCGCCGTTGTAATTTGGATGAACGGATACAGATACAACACCTGGAGAAACAACGATATTTAAAATGGTATTTTCCAGTTCTTCACTGTTCTTGCCTGCACTGGCATCATCCATTGCCTTCTTTGCATCCTTAACCATTGGATAGAAGCACATCTGTCCTGCTGTGATACCAAACTCACTGCCAAAGCTTAACTTCTCCCCTGCTTTCGCAGACCAGCTGGACTCTACATGCTTTGCCATGGCATCGCCGATACCAGCCCATAAATATTTTACAGGAGCTGCTAAAACCAGCTTTGGATTGATAAAGCAGTGTACCGGCACTTCTTTTAATCTTGGGATATCGCAGAAGGAGCCATCTTCATGATACATAATACTGATCTTTGTAACAGGAGCGCAGTTAGACGCAATGGAAGGAGCGGTAAATACCGGTTTTCCAAGGTGATCTGCAGCCAGTTTTGCTGTATCGATACATTTTCCACCGCCTACTGCAAGAAGCATATCTGCTTCCTGTATTGCCGGATCATTTGAGATCTTATCAGCGTTTTCATGGGTGGCATCATGGCCGTACAGCCACTCTGTAGTAATCTCAAGTCCTGCTTTTTCCAGCGCCGGAACTACATATTCCCTTGCTGCTTTCCAGGCTCTCTCTCCGTGGATCACTGCTACCTTTTTTCCATATCTTCCCATTTCATCATGGAAAGCGTCAAATGCATTCTCGCCAATGGTAAAACGTGGGAGAAAAATTGAATCCATTGCGTTCATGTCTCTGCCTCCTAAATATAACTCTTACTTTGTTTGTGTCTGGTCTGTCTGATCTAGTTCATTTCTGCCCGCTTCGGGTCAAGAACTGCCAGGTCATAACGGCGGCTCTTGTGGGAATGTGCTGCCAGTACCCATAAATAGGTATTTCTGGTTCCAGGTGCGGCTACTGTGGGGTGGTAGCCTCTTGGTGCCAGGATCATGGTACCGCTCTTTACTGTGTGGGCTACTACTCCATGGGTATCTCCTGGTTCTACATAACTTAAATGCAGTCCAAAATGAGGATCATCCATATCAAAGTAGCAGTAAACCTCTTCCAGGTCTTTCTCATGCTGATGAGGCGGCCAGCTGGTCCATGCACCATTTCCTCCCCAGGTCAGACCTACTAACAGTCTGGAAGAAGCTGTACCTGGGTCAATAGTCATAAATACCTCTCTCTGGCTGACACCGGAGCCGTGGATCTGGTGGATCTCACCGATCGGCATGGTCAGGTCACATTTACGGAAAAATGGTTTTCCGTATCCTTCATCAATGGCGCCTGCAATGTAGAAAATACTGTCTTCTTTTGCTGTAATATGTACTTTCATATTGCTTACTAC
>JBNMGK010000367.1:0-2847 GCA_050872205.1 Enterocloster sp. | reverse complement strand
AGGATGGACCTGCAGATCAGAAAAAAACAGAAAAAATGGGAAAAACTGGGAATATCAAACGGGCCGTGTTGCTGGAATGCATTTCCAACCTTACAGCCAACGAAATGTTTGGCAGTTCCTTTGGAACAGAATTAGAAACTGGCAGACGTACAGAGACGCTGGCAGAAAAGATCTGCTCTGACATTGCAAAAATTGACGAAGCAGCTGATTTTTTCGCAGTGATCACCAATGAAGTAGGCTCTGACGGGGAAATGTATGAAAAAGAGACTTTGGAATATATCCGCCTTCTGGGCCTTGTAAACTGCCGCCTGGCAAAAATGGCTTCAGAGGTAATTGAAGTAGTATACGGTATACCGGTTATAAGAAAAGGAGCAGAAACGTAATTATGAAATGGTTGGATTCCTGTCTGATCGCAATTTCCATGTATTCAAAGATCCCTGTGCCCCAGGTAGAGTGGACCAAAGAAAAAATGAGTCATGCCATGTGCTTTTTTCCGCTGGTAGGTGCCATAGAAGGGTGTCTCTTAGGACTCTGGCTGCTGATTACCGGACATTTTAACCTGTCTTTGGGAATAAGATTCCTCTGGGCATCGGCCATTCCTTTTCTTGTAACAGGAGGCATCCATATGGACGGTTTTATGGATACCATGGATGCGGTCCATTCCTATGGGGACAGAACAAAAAAGCTGGAAATATTAAAAGATCCTCATTTGGGGGCTTTTGCAGTGATCTGCGCGGCTGTATATCTGCTATTATATACAGGGAGCATGTATGAGTTTTGCGAAAATGCCCGGGGAAAGGCAATGTTTTACCCGGTGCTGTTTTTATTTAGTGAACGGGTGTTCAGCGGCCTTTCCGTAGTCATGTTCCCGTCAGCGAAAAACAACGGGCTGGCAGCCACATTTTCCCAGGCTTCCGAGAAAAAGCTGGATAAGAAGATCCTGATCCTGTCACTGGTGATCCTGGCAGTGCTGGTTTTTGGTATCTGGGGCATACAGGGACTGGAAATTTATGGTATCTGTCTGGTGATTCAGGGAGTGCTTTTTGCCTGGTACGATAAATGGTCAAGGAAGAATTTTGGGGGCATCACCGGTGATCTGGCGGGATTTTTTCTGCAGGCAGAGGAACTGGTGTGCCTGACGGTCGTAGCGTTTTTACTGAGAGTACTGTAAAACAATTTGCATTTGCAAAAATACCTTGAAAACAGAAATCATAAACATAGGGGAGCCAAAGGAGAAAAATCGATGATCATGGTCATTGGAGGAAGATGTCAGGGAAAATCTTCTTTTGCAAGAGAGCATTTTAGAAATAGAATACAGGAAAATAAAATACAGGTAAAAGAAAGAACTCAGAAAGATCATCTGGAAGCTCCAGAAACAGATCACTGGACAGATGGTGAGACAGCCACCTGGACAGAATTCCTTACTTCCACCTGGTGTCGGAATTTTCATCTGCTGGTGCACCGGATCTTAAAAAAGGATGTGACGCTGGGATTGCCAGATGAGCAGGAAACAGCCATATTTGAAACAGCATCCACAGGTCTTCCTTACTGGGAAAAAGTGGTGGAAACCATATACACTGCCAATCCAGACCGCATCCTGGTCACAGACGAGATCGGCTACGGTATCGTCCCAATCGATCCTTTTGAACGGGAATACAGGGAAGAGACAGGCCGGATCTGCTGTCTGCTGGCAGAAAAGTCAGAAGAAGTATGGCGGGTCTGCTGTGGACTTGGAACCCGGTTAAAGTAAAGAAAAGGCATGAAAGGATAATAACATAACATGGAATGGATACAGCTGTGGCGGCTTCATGGGCTGGCCCTATTAACAGGCAGTATTTTAGACTGGATCTTTGGAGATCCCTATAATTTTCCCCATATGATACGCCTCATGGGAAATATGATAAGCGGTCTGGAAAAGAATCTGAGAAAACTTTTTCCTGAAAAACCACGCCTTGCAGGAACCTGTCTTACCCTGATCATGTGCCTTTTCTGGATCATTCTGCCAGGTCTGCTTTTTCATTTTACAGGAAAATATCTGGGGCTCACTGCAAGATTTATTCTGGAAAGCTTTTTCTGTTATCAGCTTCTGGCAGCCAAAAGCCTCTGCGTGGAAAGCATGAAAGTATGCAGGGAGCTGAAAAAGGGAGATACAGAAGAAGCCAGAAGGGCCGTTTCCATGATCGTAGGCCGTGATACCAAAGTTCTGGACACAGCAGGCATCACCAGAGCGGCAGTGGAGACAGTGGCGGAAAATACATCAGACGGTGTGATCGCCCCCTTCCTGTTCATGGCCATTTTTGGACCGGTTGGCGGTACCTTTTATAAGGCGGTAAATACCATGGACTCCATGATCGGCTATACCAATGACAAATACATATTATTTGGGCGGACAGCTGCAAAGCTGGATGATGTGTTAAATTTTATACCGGCCCGGATTTCCGGCTGTCTGCTTACACTGGCAGCATACCTGCTTCCAGGTGCAGATGGAAAAAATGCCTGGAGGATATTTTTAAGAGACCGGCGCAAACATGCCAGCCCTAATTCCGCTCACGGAGAAGCAGCCTGCGCCGGAGCCCTTCATTTACGCCTTGCAGGAGATGCCTGGTACTTTGGAGTTCTCCATAAGAAGCAGTTTATTGGGGATAACGACAGAGAGATCGTCCCGGAGGACATCTGGAAGGCATCCCTTTTAATGTTTCTGGCAGAAGGAATCATGATGGCAGTACTGCTGGTGATCCTGGCAGCAGTCAGGTGACAGGTGATAATCACGGAAATACAGATATTCAAATAATTAGCTTAAGTTCATTCCTCCAGCCAGGCTGGAGAATGACAGGCACACTGTATATT
>JBNMGK010000230.1:0-4764 GCA_050872205.1 Enterocloster sp. | reverse complement strand
CCTCTGTAGTCCAGCATTTCTGCTGCTGCTTCGTTCAGGACTTCTTCCGGTAATACTGCCGGTCCTGCTGAAAAGTTGTAAACTCTGCTCATAGTTTTCCTCCTCTTGGAATTCTCTTGGAATATTTGGTGCTTATTATTTTTAATTTTTGTGCACCCTTTTATCTATATATGCAAGCGGCTCCCCTGCATGATGCAAATGGGAAAATTTTCCCGCACCACACAGAGAAGCCACCTGTGTATATACGCCCTTGTATAAGTAATCCTATCTTTTTTTCTTACTTTATCAGTATAAACCAATAACATGGTAACGTTCCAAGGTGTTAGAAATTACTATACAACGTTTTATTTTGTTTTTCAAGAAAAACCTATCTGAATTTTTTGTTTTTTCAGCATACTGTCAAAAATCGTTTAATTGATCTTTAAATCTGTATCATCAAATGCATCTGCGATCGGTGCTCCAGGGGATACCATTGGGAATACCTTGTCGTCACAGCCGATCTGGCAGTCAATGACAACAGGGATATTTAAGGAAATAGCCTCTTTTAATACAGGAGCCAGTTCCTCCTTCTGGGTCACTCTGTAAGCCTTTGCGCCCATAGCCTCTGCGATCTTTACATAATCAACAGAGTCGTTAAGCACAGTCTGGGAATAACGCTTTCCGTAATACAGAGTCTGCCACTGGCGCACCATACCTAATACATGGTTGTTGATGATCAGTTCGATCACCGGGATATTGTAACGGGTGGCTGTAGCGATCTCGTTCATATTCATACGGAAGCAGCCGTCACCTGCAATGTTGATGACCGTCTTATCCTTGCAGCCCATTTTAGCGCCAATAGAAGCGCCCAGGCCGTATCCCATGGTTCCCAGTCCGCCGGAAGTAAGGAGAGTTCTCGGCTGACGGTATTTATAATACTGGGCAGCCCACATCTGGTGCTGGCCAACCTCCGTTACGATCACAGCGTCCCCGCCGGTCACTTCATTTACAGTCTGGATAATGAAAGGACCTGTCAGTACATTCTTGTCATAACGCAGAGGATACATATCCTTCATACGCTCAATATGAGCGATCCACTCGTCATGGTTGATTGGATCCAGATGAGTATTTAACCGGCGTAAAATAGTTTTGGCATCGCCAATGATACTTGCATCAACCTTGATGTTCTTGTTGATCTCAGCACGGTCAATATCGATCTGTAAGATTTTCGCGTTTTTCGCGAATTTTGATGCATTTCCAATAACTCGGTCACTGAATCTGGCACCTACTACTACTAACAGGTCTGCCTCCGTAATACCGTAGTTAGAAGTCTTGGTTCCATGCATACCAACCATACCTGTATACAGCTCATCGGTACCGTCAAATGCGCCTTTGCCCATTAAGCTGTCTGCAACCGGTGCCTGGATCTTGTGTGCAAACACACGCAGCTCCTCTGACGCGTTGGAGATAACAGCGCCGCCACCTACGAAGATAAATGGCTTCTGTGCCTTGCGGATCATCTCTAAAGCACGCTCCATATCCTCTTCTTTAATGGTGTCTGTCTGAGGCTCGATTTTCTCCGGCTCCTGGTACTCATAATCCGTGGTTGCTGCAGTTACGTCCTTGGTAATATCCACAAGAACAGGGCCCGGTCTTCCGCTCTGGGCGATAACAAAGGCTCTGCGGATCACCTTTGCCAGCTTATTAATGTCTTTTACAATGAAATTGTATTTGGTGATGGGCATAGTCACACCTGTGATGTCGATCTCCTGGAAGCTGTCCTTACCTAAAAGGCTGTTTGCCACGTTACAGGTAATAGCTACTACTGGAACAGAGTCCATATATGCGGTAGCGATACCTGTTACCAGGTTGGTTGCACCAGGGCCGGAAGTTGCCAGGCATACTCCTACCTTTCCAGTTGCCCTTGCATATCCGTCTGCCGCATGGGAAGCGCCCTGTTCATGAGATGTAAGGATATGGGTGATCTCATTCTGGTGCTGATACAGCGCATCATATATATTCAGGATGGCACCGCCCGGATATCCGAAAACGGTGTCTACTCCCTGTTCTTTCAAACATTCTATAACGATTTCCGCACCTGTCAATTTACTCATTTGTCCTGTGCTCCTTTACAAAATAATCCTGTGTGCGATCCTTATTTTGCCTGAAGGATAGCGCCCTTGTCACCGGAAGTTACCAGTGAAGCATATCTTGCCAGATAACCGGTAGTTACCTTTGGCTCTCTTGGCTGCCATTTCGCCTTTCTGGCTGCCATTTCTTCATCAGAAACCAGTACATTTAACTGATGATTGTCAATATCGATAGAAATGATATCTCCCTCTTCTACTAAGGCGATAGGGCCGCCTACAGCTGCCTCTGGAGAAACATGTCCAATAGAAGCGCCTCTGGAAGCTCCGGAGAAACGTCCGTCTGTGATCAGCGCTACAGTAGAACCAAGTCCCATTCCTGCAATAGCTGATGTTGGATTTAACATCTCTCTCATACCAGGTCCGCCCTTTGGTCCCTCATAACGGATCACAACAACATCTCCGTCAACGATCTTGCCGCCCTTAATAGCAGCAATGGCATCTTCCTCGCAGTCAAAGACTCTTGCAGGTCCTTCATGCTTTAACATTTCAGGAGCAACTGCAGAACGTTTTACAACGCCTGAATCTGGTGCCAGATTGCCCTTTAAGATAGCGATACCGCCAGTCTGGCTGTATGGATTGTCGATCGGACGGATAACATCTGGATTCTTGTTTACACAGTCCTTGATGTTTTCTCCAACGGTCTTTCCTGTAACAGTCATGCAGTCCAGATTTAACAGGCCCTTCTTGCTGATCTCATTCATAACAGCGTAGATACCGCCTGCTTCATTCAGATCTTCAATATAGGTATGGCCTGCAGGTGCCAGGTGGCACAGGTTTGGTGTTCTTGCGCTGATCTCGTTTGCAATATCTACGTTTAACTCAACGCCAGCCTCATGTGCAATAGCCGGTAAGTGAAGCATACTGTTAGTAGAACATCCTAAAGCCATATCCATGGTTAAAGCATTCATAAATGCTTCTTTTGTCATAATATCTCTTGGTCGGATGTTTCTTCTTAACATCTCCATTACCTGCATGCCTGCATGCTTAGCCAGCTTAATACGCTCAGAGTAAACAGCTGGAATAGTTCCGTTTCCACGAAGTCCCATACCAAGGACCTCTGTTAAGCAGTTCATGCTGTTTGCGGTGTACATACCAGAACAGGAACCACAGGTTGGACAGGTCTTATTTTCGTATTCTTTTACATCTTCTTCAGTCATCTTTCCTGCTGCGTAGGCACCAACTGCCTCGAACATGCTGGAAAGACTGGTCTTACATCCCTTTACGTGGCCTGCAAGCATTGGGCCGCCGCTGACAAATACAGTTGGGATATTTAATCTTGCTGCTGCCATTAACAGACCAGGAACGTTCTTGTCACAGTTTGGAACCATAACTAATGCGTCAAACTGGTGAGCCATTGCCATACATTCCGTAGAGTCAGCGATCAGGTCTCTAGTAACCAGGGAATACTTCATACCAACATGGCCCATGGCAATACCGTCACAGACTGCGATAGCCGGGAATACAACAGGAGTACCGCCGCCCATGGCAACGCCTAATTTTACAGCTTCTACGATCTTGTCCAGGTTCATATGTCCTGGAACGATCTCATTATAAGAGCTTACAATGCCAACTAATGGCTTGTTCATTTCTTCTTCTGTCATACCAAGTGCATTAAACAGAGAACGGTGAGGTGCCTGCTGCATCCCTTTTCTTACTGCATCACTTCTCATATTTTTTATCCTCCTGAAATTCAATAAATTAGTGGATACGCTCTGCAACCAGGTCGCCCATCTGGATAGTTCCAACCTTGGTGCAGCCATCTGACATAATATCGCCGGTGCGGTATCCGTCTGCCAGTACCTGACGTACGGCTGCTTCTACTGCCAGTGCCTCTTTGTCCAGGTCACAGGAATAACGAAGAAGCATTGCTGCGGAAAGAATGGTTGCTAATGGGTTTGCAATGTCTTTTCCTGCAATATCTGGTGCAGAACCATGGCTTGGCTCATACAGACCGAACTTGGACTCATTTAAGCTTGCAGAAGATAACATTCCAATAGAACCGGTGATCATACTTGCCTCATCAGAAAGGATATCACCAAACATGTTTTCCGTCAAAACCACGTCAAACTGTCCCGGGTTCATGACTAACTGCATTGCACAGTTATCAACTAACATGTGACTTACTTCTACTTCCGGATAATCCTTTGCAACTTCATTTACAACCTTACGCCATAAACGGGAAGTGTCTAACACATTTGCCTTATCAACACTTACCAGCTTTTTGCGGCGCTTCATAGCGATCTCAAAACCTTTGATAGCAATACGGCGGATCTCATGCTCGCTGTATGGCATGGAGTCTACTGCGTACAGTTCTCCGTCCTTTTCCTCGGTGCTTCTTGCTCCGAAGTAAACACCGCCGGTCAGTTCACGCATAATGACCATATCAAAGCCGTTTCCAATGATCTCTTTCTTTAATGGGCACGCATCTGCCAGCTGCTCAAAAAGATAAGCTGGACGAATATTTGCAAACAGATTCAAGCCTTTGCGGATCTTTAAAAGTCCTGCTTCCGGTCTTAACTCAGGTGCTACATCATACCATCTGGAGTTGCCAACATCACCGCCTACAGCTCCTAACAGCACTGCATCTGAATTTCTGGCTGTTTCCAGGGCTTCATCTGTCAGCGGAACACCATAT
>JBNMGK010000104.1:0-8025 GCA_050872205.1 Enterocloster sp. | reverse complement strand
GTTCAGGGAACGCTCAATGTATTTACGGTCTTCAAGGGAAAGGTGTTTCTGGTTACCAGGAATATATTTGCTCATGGAGATCTCCTTCTACTGCTGTCAGAAGGTCTCCATGAGCATAACACGAATGTATGAAAGATTAAACTCTACTTGTGCGGGAGAAAATTCCACCGCATAAGCGGACGGTGGAATTTACTTTTGAAAGTTTTAGAATTTATGGTGAAAGCGTCAGCGACTATGTTTTTTCTTTTAAATATGGTATATTATAATGAGCGCAGGAAAAAACAAGCGACGCCGAAGGCGGCATTTGTTTTTTATAAGCCATTAACGAACGAATTGCCTGCGTCAGCAGGCAGTAGAGCACGTCAGTGCGGAATTCGTGAGTGACCCGGCAATGAACATACACGGAGGACACAATGAAAGACGGATTTATAAGGGTAGCAGCGGCAACGCCAGACATCCATGTGGCAGACCCGCAGTATAACAGCGAACAGATCATAGAATTAATGGAACAGGGAAGTGCCAGAGGCGTGAAGGTTATGGTATTTCCAGAGCTGTGTTTAACAGCCTATACCTGCTCCGACTTATTTTTACAGGAAACTTTGTTAAAAGAAGCAAAAAACGGATTAAAACGTATTTTGCAGTCATCAAAAAGCAAGGACATGATCCTTTTTGTGGGAATGCCCTGGATGCATAAAGGAAAACTCTACAACGTGGCAGCTGTTGTAAACAGAGGCCGTATCTTAGGTATTGTTCCCAAAAAGCATCTGCCAAATTATTCTGAATTTTACGAACTGCGCCACTTTAACCCAGGTATGGAAAAAGTAGAGATGGCAGACTGGGAAGGACTTCAGGTTCCTATGGGCATGAACCTTTTGTTTTCCTGTCGTACCATGCCGGAGCTGGTACTGGCAGCAGAGCTTTGTGAAGATGTGTGGGTTCCCTGTCCGCCAAGCATTTCCCACGCTTTAGCAGGGGCAACTGTGATCGCCAACTGCTCAGCCAGCGATGAGACCACAGGAAAAGACCGCTACCGCTATAACCTGATCTGCGGACAGTCTGCAAGACTGGTATGCGGTTATATTTATGCAAATGCAGGAGAAGGGGAGTCCACCCAGGATCTGGTGTTTGGCGGCCAGAACATTATTGCAGAAAATGGCACCTGTCTGGTACAGTCTGACCGGTTTAAAAATGCCTGCATCTGTGCAGATATGGATCTTGGAAGAATCATCAGCGAGCGCCGCCGCATGACTACTTTTAAAGATGAAGAAAACAAGGCTTCTTCCTATGAAACCGTTTATTTTGAATTAAATACAGAAGATAATGGAAAGAAAGACAGCAAAAAACCAGGCCAGAAGTCAGATGAGCTTCTCCGCTACATTGATCCGGCTCCTTTTGTACCTCACGATGCAGGTCAGAGAGAGCGCCGCTGCGAAGAGATCCTTTCCATCCAGGCAATGGGACTGAAAAAGCGTCTGGCACATACAAACTGCAAACATGCAGTGATCGGTCTTTCAGGCGGTCTGGATTCCACACTGGCACTTTTAGTAACAGTCCGCGCCTTTGATATGCTTCAGATCCCAAGAGAGAATATCCACTGCATTACCATGCCATGCTTCGGCACCACAGACCGTACTTATACAAATGCCTGCACCATGGCAAAGAAAACAGGAGCTTCTTTAACAGAGATTAATATCCGTGAGTCTGTTACCGGCCATTTTAAGGATATTAATCATGATATAGAAAAGCATGATGTAACCTATGAAAACGGACAGGCAAGAGAACGCACCCAGATCTTAATGGATATTGCCAATGAAGTAGGGGGCATGGTCATCGGTACCGGTGATATGTCTGAGCTGGCACTTGGCTGGGCAACCTATAACGGCGATCATATGTCCATGTACGGCGTTAATGCATCTGTGCCGAAAACATTAGTCCGTCATCTGGTACGCTATTATGCAGATACCTGTGGCGAAAAGGAACTTTCCGATGTGCTTTTAGACGTTCTTGACACACCGGTAAGTCCGGAGCTTCTGCCTCCTGAAGATGGAAAAATTTCCCAGAAAACAGAAGATCTGGTTGGCCCTTATGAGTTACATGACTTCTATCTGTATTATGTACTTCGTTTCGGCTACAGTCCGGCAAAGATCTTCCGTCTGGCTCTCCAGGCATTTGAAGGAAGCTATGATAGAGAGACGATTCTAAAGTGGCTGAAAACATTTTACCGCAGATTCTTTGCACAGCAGTTTAAGCGTTCCTGCCTGCCGGATGGTCCAAAGGTAGGTTCTGTAGCTGTTTCACCAAGAGGCGATCTGCGTATGCCAAGTGATGCCTGCAGCCGTCTGTGGTTAAAAGAGCTGGAGATGATAGAAAAAGGAGAACGATAATATGATAAACAGCACCTCAAATAAGCAGGTGAAGCGGGTGGCAAACCTTCGTGACAAGGCCAAAGCCCGCAGGGAAGAAGGCTTATATGTAGCTGAGGGCCTTCGCATGTGCCGGGAATATAAGCCGGATGATGTGGAGATCTTATACATTACAGAAAGCTTTGGAAAGCAGGAAGAAAATAAAAAATGGCTCCGTGGCTTTAAGTTCGAGATCGTTACAGATGAAGTGATGCATTATATGGCAGATACAAAGACTCCTCAGGGAGTTTTAGCTGTTGCAAAGCAGAAAAAATGCACCATGGAAGACATTTTAAAGAAAACGAAGATGCCGAAGCTGATCATGATCCTGGAAAATATCCAGGATCCGGGAAATCTGGGCACCATTATCCGTGCAGGAGAAGGCGCAGGCATTACCGGTGTAGTCATGAGCAGTGATACAGCGGATATTTACAATCCAAAGGTGATCCGTTCTACTATGGGTTCTGTGCTCCGTGTGCCGTTTGTATATGCACCGGACCTGAAAGAGGCCTGTGAGCAGATGAAAAAAGCAGACATCAGCCTGTATGCAGCCCACTTAAAGGGCATGCATAATTATGACCAGGAGGATTATACTAAGGATACAGGTTTTCTGATCGGAAACGAAGCCAAGGGACTGACCGATGAGATGGCAGCAACTGCCGATACCTATATCAAGATCCCTATGGCAGGACAGGTAGAGTCTTTAAATGCAGCAGTAGCGTCCTCTGTTTTAATGTTTGAGGCTGCAAGGCAGAGAAGAAACGTTTAGTGGGTTTTTCCGGCTGTTGCCGGCCTGTCAGCACTGGCATGACAATGGGTAAAAATGGAGTATAAAGGACATAAAAAAGAAGGGAGTGCAGGAAAATGACAGGTATTTGTGGATGGTTTCTTGCATTTCTCTTCTTTTTGGGTGCAGAATGTATTTGCCGGTGCCTGGTTTCCCTGTGGTTTGTTTTGGGAGCCTTTGCTGCCTTTGTATGTGCTGCTTTGGGAATGGGCGCAGAAGAACAGCTTCTTGTTTTTCTGCTTTCATCTGTGGCAGCATTTCTGCTTATAAGGCCTTTTTGCAATTATTTTCACAAAAACAGGAAAGAAGGTGAGCAGCCATGGAATTAAAGCTGGATATGAACAAAGAATATGGTCTGGTATTAGAAGGCGGAGGTGCCAAGGGCGCTTACCAGATCGGCGCCTGGAAGGCATTAAAAGAGGCTGGGGTCCATATTAAGGGGATCGCAGGAACCTCTGTGGGAGCTTTAAACGGTGCTCTTATTACTATGGATGACTTTGAAAAGGCAGAGAAAATATGGGAGACCATCCGTTATTCCAGAGTTATGGATGTAGATGATGATCTGGTGGAGCAGTTAAAGACCTCTAGCTTAAAGGACATTGCAGCTCTGGGGCTTTCAGAGCTGATTCCTGCTGCAAAAAAGGTATTAAAAGACAGGGGCTTTGATATTGGGCCCCTGCGCAGTCTCATTGAGGAAGTGGTAGATGAGGAAAAAATACGAAACTCCGAAAAAGAGTTATATGTAGTTACCTACTCTTTAAGCGACCGGAAGCCTATGGTAGTAAATGTAAAAGAAGTGCCGGAAGGCGAGATGGCAGATATGCTTATGGCAAGTGCCTATCTGATCGGTTTCAGGCGGGAAAAACTGGCAGGTAAGTATTATATGGATGGCGGCGGAGTAAACAATGTTCCCATCGATGTCTTAATAGAAAGAGGCTATAAAGATATCCTGGTGCTGCGTATTTATGGATACGGTGTTGATACAGAGCGTCATCTGAAAGTGCCTGATGATGTACAGCTTTACCATGTAGCACCCAGACAGGATTTAGGCGGTCTTTTGGAGTTTGACAGAAGAAGGGCCAGAAAAAATATGGTCCTTGGATATTTTGATGCCAAACGGATGCTTTATGGCCTGGAAGGAAGAGTCTATTATCTGGATGCTCCTGAAGGCGAGATCTACTATTTCAACCGGCTTTTGGCAGAGGCACCGGAGCTTCTTGCAGATATCTGGCCTGAAATTTCAGAAACAGAGCTTTTTACAGCCCAGATGGCTTCCTGCCGCAGATATACAGAAGAATGGTTTCCAAAGCTTGCAAAATCATTACACTTAAAAGAGGACTGGGATTATAAGGAATTATATTTAAACCTGTTAGAGCATCTGGCAAGACAGTATAAGATCAGCCGCTTTAAAATTTATACACCTCAGGAGCTGCTTCTTATTATACAGAGAAAAAGAAAACGGATTTTTCTTGACAGATAAAAATACGAGTGGTATATTATGCATAAAAGTTGCATAATTATTAATATTATAAACAATAAAAATACTTCAAAAGAGGAAAAAACTATGAATTTAAAGGGAAGAAACTTTTTAACACTGAAAGATTATACAGAAGAAGAGATCACATACCTGTTAGACCTGGCTGCAGAGCTTAAGGAAAAAAAGAAAAAAGGCATTTTGGTAGATACCTTAAAGGGTAAAAATGTGGCTCTTATTTTTGAAAAGACCAGCACCAGAACAAGATGTGCTTTTGAAGTAGCAGCACATGACCTGGGAATGGGATCTACTTATCTGGATCCATCAGGCTCCCAGATTGGAAAGAAAGAGAGTATTGCTGATACAGCAAGAGTATTAGGCCGTATGTATGAAGGAATCGAGTACAGAGGCTTTGGTCAGGAGATCGTAGAAGAGCTGGCTAAATATGCAGGTGTACCTGTATGGAATGGTCTGACAAACGAGGATCATCCAACCCAGATGTTAGCGGATCTTTTAACCATCAGAGAGCATTTAGGACACCTTAAGGGAGTTAAGCTTGTGTATATGGGCGATGCGCGTTATAATATGGGTAACTCCCTGATGATCGCC
Organism: Enterocloster sp.; assembly: GCA_050872205.1. GTDB lineage: Bacteria > Bacillota > Clostridia > Lachnospirales > Lachnospiraceae > Enterocloster. The sequence goes on along the minus strand of JBNMGK010000104.1, from coordinate 2,753 downwards.
TGCGCAAAGATGGGTATGCACTTTGTAGCCTGCGCTCCAAAGAAGTATTTCCCAGATGAAGCATTAGTAAAAGAATGCCAGGAATTTGCAGCTGTCAGCGGTGCTACCATTACTCTTACTGAGGATGTGGCAGAGGCTGTTAAGGGAGCAGATGTTGTTGATACAGACGTATGGGTTTCCATGGGCGAGCCAGATGAAGTATGGACAGAGCGTATTAAAGACCTGACTCCTTACAAGGTAACAAAAGAAGTAATGGATGCAGCTGGTCCACAGGCCATTTTCCTTCACTGCCTGCCATCCTTCCATGACTTAAAGACAAAGATCGGCAAGGAAATGGGAGAGCGCTTCGGTGTATCAGAACTGGAAGTAACAGATGAAGTATTTGAATCCAGCCAGTCAGTTGTATTTGACGAGGCTGAGAACAGGATGCATACCATCAAGGCAGTTATGTTAGCTACTTTAAGCGAATAAGGAAAGCGATCCTTTCAGCAATAAAGGGCGAAAATGTCTGAAAAAGCATCCTGGAAAAACAGGAGATTGGGATATGCAGGGCCAGAGAGGAAGAAATGAGCGCCGGGCCGGAGTATTTCTGGATGTGGCGCACTTGATCCTGGGAATCGCAATTGTGATCTTTGCAGTGCTGTCGTTTTTTGATCCGGAGGGAAATGAGATGCTTTTCCCTCTGGTATTTTTACTGGCGGCGCTGTTAAATGGAATAAACGGAGTCTTTGAGCTTAAGACCTGCGGCAGGGATAAGAAACGTTTCCGCATGGGAGCGTTTCAGATGATACTGTGCGCAGGCCTTGGGCTTATTGGCGTGTTAAGCGCTCTCAGTTTATGGTTTTAAGATTACAGGATTGAGGAAAATAAAGAGCAATGAAAGCAGAGGTCTTAAAGATATTGAAAAAAGCCCAGGGACATGTATCCGGCCAGCAGTTATGTGAACAGTTAGGCGTGTCCCGGACGGCTGTGTGGAAAGCTATCCGCCAGCTGGAAGAAGAGGGCTATGTAATAGAAGCAGTGCGCAATAAAGGCTACCGTCTGGTAGAAGAAGCGGATGTGCTTACAGTGGCAGAGCTGCGCTCTGTCCTTGACACCAAATGGCTTGGAAGAGAAGTGGATTATTTTTATGAAACAGACTCCACCAACAACCGGGCAAGAGATGCAGCAGAAAAAGGGGCTTCCCATGGCTATCTTGCAGTGGCAGACAGCCAGACCGCAGGAAAGGGTCGCAGAGGAAGAGTGTGGAACTCTCCTCATGGAACGGATATTTTCATGAGCTTTCTCATGCGCCCATCCTTTGAACCAGCTCAGGCCTCTATGCTGACCTTAGTAGCAGGCATGGCAGTTGTAAAAGGCGTGCAGAAGGCTACTGGTTTAAATGCCATGATCAAATGGCCAAATGATGCTGTTGTAAACGGAAAGAAGATCTGCGGCATTTTAACAGAAATGAGCACAGAGGAAGATACCATCCGCTATGTGGTAGTGGGTATTGGCATCAATGTAAATGCAAGAGAGTTTCCGGAAGAGATCCGGGATAAGGCTACTTCGTTGAAGCTGGAGCTGGGAAAAAGCGTAAAGCGAAGTGAGATCATCCGGGCTGTAGCTGAAAGCTTTGAAAAATATTATGCAGTTTATGAAAAGACCTGTGATATGTCAGGGCTTCAGACTGCATACAATGAAATGCTGGCAAATATGGACCGGGAGGTCTGCGTTTTAGATCCTAAGGGAGAATATCGTGGAAAAGCCCTGGGGATTGATGAAGAGGGCTGCATTTTAGTAGAGAAAGAAAACGGGGACGTAGTCCATGTCCTCTCCGGGGAAGTATCTGTAAGAGGAATTTATGGCTATGTATAAAGCTGTGGGGGCTCACACAGAGAAGAAGTATTCCGGGAGTCTGCATTTTTATGATGACCTGCAGGTAATAGAGCATGAGGATGAGCCCCTTGACCGGGAAAAGCGTCTGAAAGCTGTAGAAAAGCCTCTTCTTTCCTGGTATCATTCCAGAGCCAGAAGCCTTCCGTGGAGAGATGATCCAAAACCATACAGAGTATGGATTTCTGAGATCATGCTCCAGCAGACCAGGGTAGAGGCTGTAAAGCCTTATTTTGAGCGGTTTATGAATGCATTTCCGGATGTAAAAGCCCTGGCAGAGGCAGAGGATGACTATCTCATGAAAATATGGGAAGGGTTAGGCTATTATAACCGGGCAAGAAACTTAAAGGCTGCAGCTATCATGGTCATGGAAGAGTTTGACGGCCGGATCCCATCATCAAAAGAAGATCTTTTAAAGCTTCCTGGGATCGGCAGTTATACGGCAGGCGCTATTTCTTCTATTGCATACGGGGTCCCCAACCCGGCTGTGGACGGAAATGTGCTCCGGGTGCTGTCAAGGCTGTGGGGTGATACTTCCGATATTAAAAAGGCTTCTGTAAAAGCTGCCATGGAGCAGGAGATCGCAGAAGTGATGCCAAAAGATGCAGCCAGCAGCTATAATCAGGGACTGATCGAGATCGGCGCTTTGGTATGCATTCCCGGCGGTGAGCCAAGATGCAGTGAATGTCCCCTGGAATCTTTGTGTATTACAAAGAAAAAAGGACTTTGGAAGGAAATTCCTGTAAAATCGGCGCCTAAGCCCAAACGTATGGAGGAAAAGACAGTCTTTTTAGTGGAATGGAATGAGAAGGTAGCGATCCATAAACGTCTGCCTAAGGGGCTTTTAGCTTCCTTGTATGAACTTCCAAATACAGAGG
>JBNMGK010000389.1:0-2515 GCA_050872205.1 Enterocloster sp. | reverse complement strand
CGGTCCAGATCTCCAATATTTCCCAGTTTATTATTCCAGGAATCAATGATAATATCTCCTGTTCCCCGTTCAAACAGAATCATTTCCATTTTCTGGCTGTAAGAGGTATCCAGATAGCTTTCCGCAAATGCCTCCAGATCCACTACAGAGGAAAGAATACCCATGCATTTTCCATCCTTAAAAATGCTGTTGGAAAGCATAACAATAGGTGTTTTCCCATCTTTTAAGGCGATCCGGCGCTCAGAAACAGTAAAGCCCTCTTTTATGCGCTCTTCAAAGGAATACTCCGGTCCCAGCCTGGAAACTGTTCCGTCATTTCGCAGTACTGTCTCATCTGGAAAGCACACCTCCCAGTGAGCATAAGGTCTTGCAATACTGGAAGCATTCATGATCTGCAGTATCATTTCCCGATTGGCTTCTGGCTCAGAAACCAGATCATCTAACAGGTACGAGGCGGCCTGGAGATGTCCCTGTTCATTTTCCATTTCATTGGTAATCATCTGCCCCATTTGTTCCCTGGAATCATCCAGGATGCTGAAGCACTGCTCCACCGCCGTTTTCTGAACAACAGAAGTATAGTGATACAGCACGCATGCCATTATCAATATTAAAACCGCTGTCATTTTTATATAAGAGTATTTTTTCATGGCTGTCACCGCCACCTTTCTCTGTTTAGACCTGGTACACTAAATCTCCCCCAGTGTCTTAAGCAAAGTCTCTGCACTAATGGGCTTTGCAATATGTCCGTTCATACCGGCTGCAAACGCCTTTTTCCTGTCTTCCTCAAAGGCATTGGCTGTAAGAGCAATAATCGGTATGGTACCAGCATCTTCCCGCGTCATACCGCGGATGGTCTTTGACGCTTCATATCCATTCATATTTGGCATCTGGATATCCATTAAGATAGCGCTGTAATAACCTGCCGGTTTTTCTGAAAATGCTTTTACACATTTTTGTCCATCTTCCACCCGTTCTGTTTCAAAACCATTTTCCTCCAGAATGGCTATGGCGATCTCAGCATTCAGATCATTATCCTCTGCAATAAGAATGCGTTTTCCCTGCAGTCCCTCTGCAGGCTTCTCTTCATGTTCTTCCTGTTTTTCCCGTATTTCTTCTTCAGAGGCGATCTTAAATGGCAAAATGACCTCAAAACGGCTTCCTTTTCCTATTTCGCTTTCTACCTGGATGGTTCCGCCCATAAGATCCACCAGAGATTTTACAATAGGCAGTCCTAAGCCAGCGCCCACTACCTTGCTTTCCGTACTGGTGCGCTCTCTGGTAAATTCCTCAAAAATGTGGGGCAGGTACTCTTCGCTCATACCAATACCTGTATCTTCTACATGGAACCGGTAAGCGGTCCAGCCTGCTTCCTCCCCGGGAACCTCCGTGATCTTTACAGTAACGCTGCCGCCTTCCGGGGTATATTTTACAGAATTGCTGATAATATTTAATACGATCTCACGCACCTTTGTCACATCGCAGATGATAAATCGGTGTTCTACCTCCAGTGTGCAGTCGTATTTTAACTGTTTTTTCTCCACTGCCGGTTCAAAAACTGCTTTTAATGCCCCTAACAGTTCCTCTGCATCCCCTACTTCTGTACGCAGGGTTGCTTTTCCGCTTTCAATACGTGCCATCTCCAGCACATAGTTGATAAGGGATAATAAAAATGATCCTGATAACTGTATCTTTTTTACATAATCATGGACTTTTTCCTTATCATCTAAATGCTTCTCCAGCAGGTCTGAAAAACCTATAATAGCGTTCATAGGTGTACGGATGTCATGGCTCATGTTAAAGAGGAACCTTGTTTTTGCCTCGCTGGCTGCCTCTGCCTTTTTAGCTGCCCGCTCGATCTTTTCCGCATACAGCGCCTCTTTGTAGCGCTGCATCTCATACTGCCAGTAAAGAGTGGTCAATACCCAGGAAACAACAACTGCGATCAATGCGCCAAAGGCCACCTGTGACTGTGACACCCAGCCGTCTTTTGGCGCGATCTCAAAATACCAGGTATCATTTGGCACATCGCAGACTACTTCCAGCGTATCTTTGAAGGGGATCTCCTCACTCTGGGCGATAGTCAGTTTTTCGCCCTCTTCCGTTCCCCTTTTCCATATCTGATACTCATAAGATGCTGCTTCCAGCTTCTTGATCTCTGCCTCTTCCAGAAAATTATCCCAGTTTAAGACCAGAATAGAAAAGCCCCAAAACGTCTCTTCTCCCGCCTCATTTTTCACATAAATAGGATCAAAAAGAAGAGCGCCGTTTCCGCCCTGGACCAGTGGAAATGGTCCTGCAATGGTATACTGACCGCTTTCCTTCGCCAGTGTTGCTTCTTTCTTTCTGGCCGGATGCTCCAGCATGTTTAAGCCCATTGCCTCTTCGTTGCCTTCCATGGGATAAATACGGGAAACAATGCCGTCTTTTGCCAGCTCATGGGCCTCGATCACATTTTGCTTGTCCTGCATCAGCTTAGACACAATATCAAATTGTTGTTCGTCTATATCATAACCTG
>JBNMGK010000325.1:0-3349 GCA_050872205.1 Enterocloster sp. | reverse complement strand
GATCACTACTTCTATCTTTGGATCTATAAAATGTGCTCCACAGGCACTGGCTGTCATCTCATTTACCTGTTCATCTGCCCAGGTGATCAATTCTCTGCCGGAACCTGTTACTGCTACTTTTATGATCTGATCTTTTTCGTCTTCTACTCCTCGGACCAGATCCTCCTGCGCTAAAAGCGCGGCTTTTTCTACATCAAATTCTGTGGGAACCGTTGTTCTGGCTATTACATGCCCATCTTTTAAAAGAATACCTTTTACACTCTGGCTTCCACAGTCCAGACCGATCATCATCACATTTTTCACCTTACTCTCATCTGCGGTCAGTCAGCTTACTGATCGGATATTTTACTGTATCCTTCGCCGCTTTTTACTGCAATACCTGTAGTTACGATCAGCACAAGAGCGATCACAATGTATGCCATAAATGCATAACCGTAAGTTCCTGTTGCGTCAAAAATAGCTGCTGAAAGGGGAGTTCCGATCGCCATACCCACACTGTAGGTCAGGTTTATAATGGAATAGATCGCTGCATAATTTTTTGTTCCCACAATACTGGAAGTAATATACGGAAGAGAAACAGTAGCCATTGGATTACAAAGTCCAAACAACAATGCAAAGATAATTCCCATTGTCTGGGTCTTTAAAACTACCATGACTGCCATTGCTGCCATATAAACAATAAACGCATAGGCAGTTCCCTTTACAGGACCGATCTTGTCATAAACAGCTCCAAGGACCAGTTTTCCTACGATCAGAGATACCATATAAAGAGTTACCATACTGGTAGCAAATGTAGCACTTAAACCACGGTCCATCAGATGTGCCGGAATATGCCCCTGTACTCCCAGATTGATGATACCGATAAAGAAAGCTGTAAACGCAAGCATGTAGAAAGATTTTGTTTTATAATATTTTCCCGATGAAATGCCTGTAGCTGCAGCTGCATTCTGGGCTTTTCCTTCACTTCCAGCCCCATATGCGGTAGTTCCTTTATCTGCCGGGGACAGTGCTACCAGAAAAAGTGTAGTGGGCAGAACGATAGCTGCCATGCAGATTCCAAGGATAAAATAAGCTCTGCTCCATCCATACTGGATGATCAGGCGATTGGACAACTGTGAAAACAGCATTCCGCCAAATCCGCTTCCTGTAAAAGCAATACCTGTAGCAACTCCCTTCTTTTCAACAAACCAGTTATTTAACATAACCGCACAAGGGATCGTTGCCACACCATTTGCTCCTACTCCAATGATCAGGGAGCAAACATAAAACATTGGCAAACTTCTGCAAAAGGCATATCCCATATATCCTGCAGCTGTGATCACGCCGCTGACCGTCATTAAAAGACGTAAATTTACCTTACCTAATAATTTTGCGATAACAGGACCGCCTACAATGAGCGAAACTGTGATCAGCGTAATACAAAGGGAAAATCCTGTTCGTGTAAACCCAAGATCTTCTGTTACCGGTGTCAGAAAAATACTTGCGCAGTTAATGATAATACCTGTTGTTGCAAACATCAGTAAAAAACATGCCGCTACGATCACCCATGCATAAGAACTTTTTTTCTTTTCCATACATTTTCTCCTGTTCTTTTATACCTGCTTTTCTATTCCCCGTTTTTAAATAGAAGCAGCCAGTTCACCCGCCTGTGTTGTTGCATTTAATATATTTCCTGGTTTCATACAGTCCCCGATCCTGTAAACCTTGCATCCTGCATCCAGAAGAGCCTCATACAGCTTATTTTCAGCTTTTGATCCCACCGCAAGGATAATGGTGTCACAGGGAAGTTCCACTTTCATTTCAGCCCCTTCTTTGTTTTTATAAAGAACCTGTACTGTTTTGGCAGTGGTATTAACGATCCGGGCATTGGTATACTGACCGATCCCCAGACGTTTCAGATCTTTCATCACCGGCCATGCACAACCCTGACTGAAACCGGAACCAAGTCTTGGGGCACACTCTATGATATTGATATTTCGCTGTGTGTGATTTAACAGCCGCTCCAGCCATTCTGCAGAAACAGCCTTATGAACAGAAAGGAAATACAGCTGTTCTGGTGAAAGTGTTCCCTGATGTGCTAAAAGCTGTGCTGTTTCACATCCAACAGCTCCGCCTCCTATAACGATCACATTACGTCCCACAACTACTTTCTTAGCCAGTACATCCCATGCGCTTTCTACTGGAATACCGCCTGGATTTTCAACTGGTATTTCTTTTGCGCTTGCTCCGGTAGCCACAACGACCACATCTGCTCCTGAATTCTTTACATTTTCCACATCTGCCGTTTTTCCAAATACCACCTGTATTCCACGCTTTTTAAGAGATGCCTGGTAATATCCGCATAAATCTTTAAAATCTTCTTTTCCCACCGGGGCTGCTACCATATGGAGCTGTCCGCCGATCTCATTTTCTTTTTCCCAGATCGTCACTTCGTGTCCTTCATCATGGGCTTTGATCGCAAATTCCAGTCCAGCCGGACCAGCTCCGATCACCAGAACCTTCTTCTTTTGAGATGTTTCTTTTTTCTCTCTGTGAAGGTACTCTTTTCCTGCCTCACTGTTTACCAGACAGCTGACCGGTTTTCCAAACCAGGCAGCCGCAAGACAGCCCTGATTACAGCCCACGCAGCGTCTTAATTCCTTTTCCCGTCCTTCCTGTACCTTTACCGGCCAGTCCGGATCTGCAAGAAGGGTTCTTGCCATTCCAATGCAATCTGCCTGCTCTAAGGCAAGTACTGTTTCTGCCAGATATGGATCCTGCATGCGGTTTGCCATTAATACCGGTATGGAAACTGCTTTTTTGATCTCCTGTCCTATATAAGCAAATCCACTGTGAGGTACCTCACCCGGCAGCTGCGGGATCCGCGTTTCATGCCAGCCACCTGTTACGCTTAACAGGTCTGCTCATGCTTTTTCGTAGGCTTTGCAAATTCAATGGTCTCGGTCAATGTATTAGAACCTGGAACAAAATCATCCCCTGACATGCGGAAAATGATCGGATAATCCGGTCCCACTGCCTTTCTGACCGCTGCGATCACCTCTAAAGGAAAGCGGAGACGATTTTCCAAAGATCCGCCATATTGATCCGTACGTTTATTTGTAACAGGTGAAAGGAACTGTGTGATCAGATATCCGGCTGATCCTAAGATTTCCACTGCGTCATATCCTGCTCTTTTCGCTCTATCGGCTGCCTCTGCCCACTTTTGGATCACCAGTTTGATCTCATCCAGCGTCATTTCATGGGTCATTTCTCTTGTATATTTACAAAGGATCTCTGACGGGGCCCAGGCACGTTCTACATCATCTGGAAGCAGCATCTGATGTACGTAAGCTCCTGCATGGTACAGCTG
>JBNMGK010000051.1:0-12643 GCA_050872205.1 Enterocloster sp. | reverse complement strand
TTTTTATAAGGTTTCTTCTAACTGTGATGTGTGGTTCAGCAAAGAAGGGCGGTACAGAGAACTTTTAAAATTAATGGGAATGAAGCCGGATCAGGTCTGGGAAGAAGAGGACCGGCTGTTTTTCCGCTCTGCCTATGGCCGTTTTGCCAAGGCATTTGCCATGGCCCATGGAGACCGTTTAAAACTGACAGAAGGAGACGCGTTTCTGGTCTATATTGAAGTTTATGGCTATGACAATGTAAAAGGCCAGACAGAACAGGAAATGTATAGGGCTCTGATGCGTATCTGGGAAGAAATCCAGCTGGCAAACAGAGGAAATGAGATCGAACTGATCCAGGATCCCCAGGAGGTAGAGGACGATAAGAAACCGGCTATTTTAAAATGGTTCATGCCTCAGGATGAGATACCAAATGACCTGAAAGTGGGCTTTATCTATGGACGAACAGCAAAAACTTCCCGGTGGATCTATGGACATGAACTGGGAAGAATGTATCTGGAGCAGGCATTTCCCGGAAAGCTTACGACTATGGTAGTAGATCATGTGGAAACAGAGGAAGATGTGGCAGAGGCCATTGAAAAAGAGGTAAAAGCCGGCTGCACCATTATTTTTACCATTACCTCCAGAATGTTAGGGCAAAGCGTCCGCTCTGCTGCTCTTTATCCGGATATTAAATTTTATAACTGTTCTATTAATATGTCCTATTCTTCAGTCTGCAATTATTATGCAAGGATGTACGAAGCCAAGTTCCTGATGGGAGCGATTGCAGCTGCGTTGTCCAGGGAAGATAAACTGGGCTATATTGCAGAACAGCCTACCTATGGCATGCTGGCAGATATCAATGCCTTTGCCCTGGGGGCACGAATGGTCAATCCTTATGTGGAGGTCCACCTGGAATGGGCCAGAAGAAAGAAGGAGAAACATACAGAAGACATTTTACATGACAAGGGAATACGCTATATTTCCGGTCATGACATGATCAACCCGGATCATCCTTCCAGAGAATATGGCCTGTATCTGAAAAAAGAAGACGGAACAGTGAAGAACCTGGCAATGCCGGTATGGCACTGGGGCAAGTTCTATGAAGAGATCATCCGTCTTGCTTTTAAGAGTACCGATGAGATCGAGGCAATGAAGGGCAAAAAGGCGGTAAACTACTGGTGGGGCATGTCTGCAGATGTAATTGATGTAATATGCTCTGAAAATATGCCTAATGGTACCAGACGGCTTATTGAATTTTTGAAAAATTCCATTCGGGCAGGCAGTTTTCATCCTTTTGACGGTCTGATCTATGCACAGGACGGAAGTGTTAAATGCACCCAGGGAAAAACTTTAAAGGCAGAGGAGATCATTACCATGAACTGGCTTGCGCAGAATGTGGTAGGTTATATTCCGAAAATTGAAGAAATGAGTGAACGTGCCCAGGAGCTGATGCAGCTTCAGGGAATCAAGGCATCTGAGCAGACAGAGACGGAGAACGAATAAATGAATATAATGATATTTGCAGATCAGGAATCAAAGCTTTTATATGAATATTATGACCCGGAGCGGATGAAAGATATTGATCTGCTTATTTCCTGCGGGGATCTTCCTCCGGAATATCTTACCTTTTTTGCTACGTTGTGTCATGCGCCTTTGCTTTATGTAAGGGGAAATCATGACAGCAAATATGCATATAAACCACCGGAAGGCTGTATCTGTATTGAAGATGACATTTATGTATACAAGGGTGTGCGGATCCTGGGGTTAGGCGGTTCCATGGAATACATACCAGATTCGCCGAATCAGTATACAGAGCGCCGTATGCGGGCACGTATCCGGAAATTGTGGTGGAAATTATGGTGGCACAAGGGGTTTGATATTCTTGTGACTCATGCTCCGGCTTATCAGTTAAATGATATGGAAGATCTGCCCCACCGGGGTTTTAAAGCATTTCGGGATCTGTTAGACAAATATCATCCTAAATATTTTTTTCATGGACATGTCCACGCCAATTATGGCAAAGGCTTTAAGCGGAAGGATGTATACGGAACCACAAGGGTGATCAATGGATATGAGTTTTATGTGGTGGAATATCCGGGAGATGAAGTGACGGCTTCAGAAAAGTAAACATTTTCATGTGTTTTCATGTTTGCTTTCAGCTGGTGCATTATATCGTTATTATACTATGCTGTATATAGTGCACAAACCGGCAAAAACCCAGGTTTTCAGCCAAAAATCTGCCTTAAAACTGCAATATTACAGTTGAAATGAAAACTCACAGATGTTATAATTTTTTGTAATCATTTATAAAGCTCAGGAAAGGAAGGTGCCCATATGAGTACAGTGCCTAAAGATCCTATGATATTACTAAGCTATATGAATACCCAATTGAGAGATAACTATAGTTCCCTGGAAGAAATGTGCCAGGCGCTGGATCTGGATGAGGCTCAGATCCGTAAAACGCTGTCTGATATTGGTTTTGAATATGTATCTGATAAAAATTGTTTTCGTTAGGAAGTGCCGGTTTTATCTGAACAGGGCTGCTCAGGTAAGGCCGGTTTTCTGCTTTATGGAGGAATCTTTCTGCATGAAAGGAGGCCTGGTCAGATGATATTTTACCGGTACTATGCGAAAGATAAAAAGGGAAGAAAGTATAAAGGAGTACAGGAAGCGGAAAATGAAGCAGCACTGGTAAAAGCTTTACTGGCAGACGGCCTTTATTGTTACCGGGTAAAAGATGTAGATCAGCTTATGTCGGCAGGCGGTTTTACAGTTCCTCTGAAACTGCTGTCACCTTTGTGCAGCCAGTTCAGTTCCATGCTGTCAGCAGGAGTTCCTCTGGCAGAAATACTGAGGACTTCACGGGCAGTGGCAGTTAGCTATGAAATGAAGGGAGTACTGGCAGAACTGGAGGAAAAGGTTCACAGGGGACATACACTTTCTGAGGCAATGGAAAGTATGAACGGATGCTTTCCAAAGCTTCTTGTATACATGATACAGACAGGAGAGACCAGTGGAAAATTAGATGAAATACTGGCGAAAATGTCGGTTTATTATGCAAAGGAAGTAGAAATGCGCAGGAAAGTGCGCACTGCTATGATCTATCCATGTATTTTGCTTACAGCATCCATTGTGATCTCTGTTTTTCTTCTTACTGTGGTCCTTCCGCAGTTTACCGGTATGCTGGCGGATTATGAACTTCCGGCCATCACCCGTTTTATGTTGTCGGCAGGAGACCGTCTTAAACAGGACTGGATGGCCTGGTGTTTATGGTTTCCTGTATTGTTTCTGGCAGTGGCAGCATTTTTAACAGTTTCCCCTCTGCGTTTAAGGGCAGATTGGTTTATTGCCCATATTCCAGGTGTTTCAAAGCTGTTAAGGACAGTTTATACTTCCAGATTTGCCTCTGCTTTTTCTGTTCTTTATGGAAGCGGAACCGGTATATTAGAGTGCATGACCATAACCGGGCGTGTTATGGGAAATACCTGGGTAGAGAAAAAGGTGAAAGAAGCGGGGAGAAATCTGGAAAAGGGAGAAGGCCTTTCTGGAGCATTAAGACGTCAGCATATGTTTCAGCCTGCATTTTTAGCCATGGTAGCAGCCGGGGAAGAGTCTGGCAGGCTGGAGATGGTTTTAAAGCAGGCGGGTACATATTATGAAAAAGAGGCAGAGCAGTCCATTGAAAGGATGATAACCCTTCTGGAACCATGTATGATACTGATTATGGCCGGGATCGTAGGCAGCATTGTTCTGGCTATTATGCTTCCTGTGTTCGGTATGTACGGAACAATGATCTGAAAAGGAGGACGCCGTGAAACATTTTATCTATATTACAGAAGATAAAGTTCAATATATTCGAAAAGAAGCGGGAAAATCAGGCGAATACTCCTTTATGGGATCCCGTTCTCTGGCAGGAGGAAGCCCTGTGGATGATGCGCTGGAGTCTTTGTCAGAGGTTTATAAGCTAAAAGGAAAAAAGATCGGATTAGTGATAGGAACCTTTGTAAATATATATCCAGTAGAGCTTCCTGCATCTTTGAAAAAGACTGCTTTACAAATGGCAGAAAAACAGCTTCTGGTTTTGGGAAAGGCAAATGAAAGGATCCTGGCAGCAGATTTTAAGAAGGAAAGCAGACCAGGGCTTTTGCGCGGTGTAATCTATACGGCACCGGAAGAATGGATCCATATTGTGCGGGCCTCTATGGCTTCCTGCGGTCTGCGGATGGGGACGATACTGCCATGGCCTGCTTTTGTGGCATCTTTTCCAGAACCTGAAAGCTATGGGATAAAAGAAGAATCTGTGATCTTAGTGCAGTTAACAGATGACCTTCTTGCAATGTATGAAATTGAAAATGGACATTGCTGCCGTTGGAAGAAATTCAGCCTGAAGCCAGGTGCGTTTATGGATATGGGAGAAGAACGGGCACTGGTGGAAGAAATTGTAGTTCTCATACGCCAGTTTCAGTGTGACATAGAAGAAAGAGGAATGCCTGTTAAGGCCCGGGGACTCATAATTTCAAGTGAATGTGAGAAAGCACCGGCTTCTTTTACGGAAATGCTGAGAAGAGCATTGAAGGTTCCCTGGATCTGTCTGGAAAAGGGAGAGCTTTGGAAGAAACAGGCAAAAGCAGCAGAGTTAAAGAACCTTCAGTTTTATGATGACAATATATTTATGGGAACCGGGACTATCTGTGAAAAGCTTGCAGAGGCCGGCTATCCTGTTATACCTGTGGCAGTCAGCCTGGTTTTATTTGCAATGATTGCTGGTGTGTTCTTTACCGGACAATTATATGTGGATAAAAGATTAAGGCGCCTGGATCAGATACAGGAAGACAGAAGAAGCCTTCAGGATGAAGAAGGGCAGAAGCTTTTAGAAAAAGAAATGGAAACCATAAAAAGCCTGAAAAGGGAAAGAAGAGAACTTATAGGAACGGAAATGATGGATACAGTTCTGTTTTCCAGTCTGGATCATGCAATGTCTCCTGGTATGGAGTTAGAAGCTCTTATATATGAAGCGGATGAAGGTAATATCCGTATAAGACTTAAAACGGAAGAAGCAGGCCAGATCCCGCAGTTTTGTGAAAAAATGGAGGAGGCAGGTTTTGAACTTCTGCAAAGCCACTGGCAGCAGGGAAATGGGATCACTGCAAGTATTGTTTTAGGCCCTGGAAAGGGGGATGCAGATGAGACTCAATAGAAGAGAACGCTTTCTTGTGGCAGTTCTGATCATACTTTTGTTATGGACCGGTTTTTATAAATTTTATATAGAACCTGAGGCAGGAGCATTACTTTGGAAAATAGATGAAATGGAAACACTGGAGGAACAGATCCGAATAGAAGGTTCAACCCCGAAAAACGGTGACAGCCGTTTAGAAGAAAAAATGGCAGATATTAAAAAAGAACAGGTCTATTTTCCTGATATGAGTCCGGAAAAGATGGACAGCAAGCTTCAGAATATGGCAGAAAGCGCTGGAATACAGCTTATAAGTCTGGATCTGGGTGAAACCAGGGTTATGGAAACAGAAGGATTTGCCAGCACATCTATTTCACTGGAATTTTTGTGTACAGATCAGAAAAATGCAGCTTCCTTTGTGGATAAGATAAAACAGGAAGGTGACGCTATGTGGATAAATAACTTTGAACTGGAAAAACAGGGGAACGCTTTCAAATGTAAAATGGAGGTGGCGTACTGTCATGAACAGGAATAAAAAAGAAAGACAGGCGGGATTTTCTCTGTTAGAAGTGATCATAAGTACCGGGCTCCTGGTTATTGTGGCAGGTGCATTTCTTACAATGGCGGCTGCAAATGGGACACTCCTTTTGCGGGAACGTTCCCTGGCGCAGAATACATATGAGCTGTCGGCTATGGCAGAAAACGGAGAAGGAGAACCTCTGGGAGAAGAATTAGAGCTTGTTTTTGAGGGAGAAGCAGGCAGTGTTTCAGAAATATTTGGCAAATATAAGGTTGAAAACGAAAAGGGAGACGCTATGACCTATTATAAAAGGGAAACACCATGAAAGGAAAAGAAGGATTTACATTGCTGGAAATGGTGATAGCTCTTTCTATATTTGCAGTTATAGGTATCTGGGCTGCTGGATTTTTGGGCAGTCAGATGCATGTATACAAAAAACAGATGGAGCTGGCACAGGCAGAAGCTATTAGTGATCAGATATCCTTCCAGATGGCCCACAGCCTGGAGAAGGCAGTGGCATTTGGAGAAGAGACGGAAAATGATACACTGTTTTATTTGGAAGAAGTGGTATCGGAAGATGAAAAAGAGGTCACTTTGGAAGACAGAAAGGAAAGCCTGCATAAAAGCTCCTTCAGTCTGGAGGATCTGGATCTGGAACTGACAAAAGATTATGATGCAGAGCTGGATTTTTCAGATACAGAACCAGATAAAGCAGTGGTATGGATCAAAATATTCTGTCGGGGTGAAGAGATACTTTCCAGAAAACTGGAATTTCCTGCTTTATATGGGGAAACAGATCAAAAATGGGATGATCAGTATGAAAAAGAAGATGAATAAAAACAGTAAGAATCATAATTCAGAAGAGGGCGCAAGCCTGTTGTATGTTATCTTTTTCATTACATTATTATCTGTATTTGCCTGTGGATTTATGGCGATCTCCCAATATCATATCCGTTCCGCCCTTAAAAACCGGGCTTATATGGAAGCGCGTCTCACCACCAGAATGATCCACAGATCTTTTTGCCAGGCAGTAAGTTCGGGAGAAAGTGATGCATTCCGGCTGCTGTGGAATCAGTATGAGGAAGACCGTTTTCTCCTGGAAGAAGAGCTGGAAAATGCAGAAGAGGATGCAGAAGAAGAGCCTGAAGCTTTGGATACAGACAATGAGGAAGAAGCAACAGACCTTGAGGAAAGCATAGCACAGGAATTAAGTGAAAAAGAATATATAACCGAAGGAGAAGGAACTTACCTGGACCAGAAAGGAACCCAGTGTAAGGTCCGCATCCGTTTGAAAATAGATCCTGTGCAGGAAATGGCAGTTGTAGATACATGGACAGATATTTCTGGCTTTACCATGCATTTAGATGGGGAGATCCCCCTAGAGGATACCCCATAGAGACAGATACCAGTTAAGAAGCATTTCCTGAAAGAAATGAAGGAAAATGACAGTAGCGGCAAAGAATGGAGCCATAGGGATCCGGGTCTTAAGAAAAGCTTTCTTTGCCAGAAGAGCCGGGATACAGAAAACAGCAGCAAAAACATAAGCAAGAAGCAGGGAAAGCAGACCAGTAAGGGGACCAAGAAAAAATCCACAGGCTGCCATAAGTTTTACATCTCCCAGTCCAATGCCGCCGTGGCTTATAAGGCGTATCAGTTCCAGAAAACCGCCACATAAAAGAGCGCCGGTTATCCGGGCTGGCAGATCAGGCGTATTTCCGGTCAGCAAAGAAAATACTGACAGTATACATATGGCGGCAGAGACCATATCCGGGATATAACCTTCTTTTTTATCTGTCCATGCAGCATAAAGAAGGAGTATACTGTAGATAAGGAAAGTTACAGCTTTCATTTGTATGGACCTTTCTATAAAAAGTAAGAACCTGAAAATATCAGACTTAAACATATCAGACTTAAAAAGTATAGCATTAATAATTAACAGAGGAAAGGAGCAATGAACGCCAATGAAAACATTTATAGAAGAAATGTTAATGGAAAGAGAGATCATTTCCAAAAATCAGCTGGAACGCATAAAAGAGATACAGAAGCGCCATGCAGAGCAGAGCTTCACAGATATTTTGCTCCTTTTAGGTTATACCACAGAGGATGTGATCCTTAAATGCATCAGTGAACAGGAGGATGCAGAGGTTATCAGCCTGGACGAGCACAACATAGATCCGGCGGCGATGGTTATGCTTCCAGTGCGGTTTATTCGAAAAAATGAGGTAGTGCCGGTCTGTTTTGAAAAAGGCGAACTGGTCATAGCCTGCACCTTTCAGTTAAAGAGATCTGTACTGAATGAAGCGGCAATGATGGCCGGAATGGAGGTACGTCCGGTACTGGCACCAGGTTCCCAGATCAGGACCATTATTTCTGAAATCCTTTCAGGGGAAGAGGAAGAAGATGTTTCTGCAAAAGGCGGAGAACAATCAGAGGAAAAAGGTGAAAGTGCTCCTGCAGTCCGCATGGTGAATACACTGATCGAATCTGCATACAAAAGAAACGCCAGTGATATCCATATTGAACCGGGAAGAGATGTTCTCACTGTCCGCTACAGGATCAATGGAGATCTGGAATTCTATACAGAAATGGAAATGTCCTATCACCGCCCGGTGGTTACCAGATTAAAACTTATGGGAGGTATGGATATTGCAGAGAAGCGTCTTCCACAGGACGGAAAATACCGCTATGAAAAAGAAGAGGTAATAACAGATCTGCGTATATCTACTCTTCCCTCTGTTTATGGAGAAAAAGTTGTTCTGAGACTTTTAGGTAATGACAGAGACAGCGCTTTAAGGGATATCAGACGTCTGGGAATGGATGAAACACAGGAAGAGATATTTACCAGGATGCTAAAGGCGCCTTTTGGTATTATTCTGGTAACCGGGCCTACAGGAAGCGGAAAATCTACGACTTTGTATGCAGCCCTTGGCCGTCTTGGTGAAAAGAAGATAAACAGAGTAACAGTAGAAGACCCGGTGGAGAAGCTGATCCCCGGTGTGACCCAGGTGCAGGTAAACGCGAAAGCAGGCCTGAATTTTGCATCAGCGCTGCGTTCTATCTTACGACAGGATCCAGATGTTATTATGATCGGTGAAATGCGAGATGAAGAGACAGCAGATATTGGTGTCAGAGCAGCAGTTACCGGACATCTGGTGTTATCTACATTACATACAAATGACTGCGTTTCTGTTGTTTACCGTCTGAAAAATATGGGTATCCCATTTTATATGATCGCGGCAGCTCTTACAGGCGTAGTAGCACAGAGACTGGTAAAGGTGCTCTGTCCCCACTGTAAACGCAAGGTCCAGGCCAGTTCCCAGGCAAAAAGGATCCTTGGCGGGATCACAGGACATGAGCCAGAGGAAATATGGGAGGCAGAAGGCTGCGAGGAATGTCATTATACAGGATACAGCCACAGACGTGCCGTTTATGAGATGTTTGAGCTGGATGAAACAGCGAAAAATATGATAAGAGACGGATTGCCGGCAGAAGAGATCCGGAAGTACCAGAGAAACCGGGGCTTTCTTCCTCTTCAGGAACAGGCGGCCCAGATGGTATTTACAGGAGAAATGGATCTGAAAGAAGCAGAAAAAGTGATCTATTCTGTAGATTAAAAAAATAAATGATCCTGAATACAGGAGCAGGGAGGAGACATATGAAGAGCATAGTAAGAAACAGAAACAAAAAATTAAAAGGAAAAGACGGATTTACATTAGTGGAGCTGATCTGTGTCCTCGCCATTATGGGTATCCTTATGACCATTGCAGTTCCGTCCTATGCCCGTTTACAGGAACGTTCCGCCAGACAGGTAGCTATTTCCAATGCAAGATCCAATTATGTGCAGGGAAAAGCACAGCAGGAAATGCTGGATGCAGGTGTTTTAAGTGAAGAAGAAACGGAAAGCTATGAGTACGACCCGGAGAATGATACAGCTGTCTGGGAAGGGGAAATAGGAAAGAAGACCTACAAAGCAGAGTATTCAGGTAAAACAGGTGAAGGACGTCTGATCACAGACACAGAGTAATGCCATAAACGAGGTGGAAAAAATGCAGATGCCGAAAATAACAGCAGAAACCAAAAGGGAAAAAGAAGCAGGATTTACGTTAATAGAACTGATCGCAGTTTTAGCCATTCTTGCTATCCTTATGGCTGTAGCTGTTCCTTCTACTCTTGGATATATAAAAAGCGCCAGAAGAGCAGCGGCATATACCGATGCCCAGATCACGGCAGATGCAGTGCAGCAATATCTGGATGAGCAGATGGAAGAAACTGGCAGATTGACACCGGGAAAAGTACATAAACTGATGAATCTGGAATTAGGCGGTTCCGATAATGTTTTGTCAGAGTATATGACAGCAGGACAAAAAGGTGCAGTTCTTGTTTCTGTAGATGTGGAAATGAAAACAGGCCAGCTGAAAAGAATTGTTTATCAGGATAAATGGGTAAAGGTCCGTCTTACCATAGATCCAGATGGAACCCGGAAAGTAGAAGAAGAATAGCAATATTTCGGCACACTGCTGAATGTTGGTGGATAATTGATCAAAAAACAACACAGACTAATGTCATGAAAAAAACAGTGATCATTCCGGCTGCAGCTAAGCTGTACAGCCGTACAAGAAAAATGGCAGGTCTGGCTCTAAAGGATTTCCTGCGCTGCGGCATAGCCGGCTGGTGTCTGGAGATCCTTTTTACGTCTGTAGAAGCATGGATGCGGGGAGATCCAAAGCTTATGGGAACCACATCCATTATCATGTTCCCTATTTATGGTATGGGAGAGGTTTTGCCCCTGATAGTAAAATGGTGTGACCGGTGGCTGGCAGGACTTCCCGGTTTTGAAAGGGCAGATACAGATAAAATGTTCCTGGCAGCTTTGAAATTCCGTCATGGACTGATCTATATGGTTCTGATCTATACGGGGGAGTACATTGCAGGAACCTTTCTTATGGCAAAAGGCATCTGCCCCTGGGATTATTCCCAGTGGCCTGATCATATAGGAGGTGTGATCCGTCTTGCCTTTATCCCTTTCTGGTTTGTAACGGGGCTGATTTTTGAGGCTATCTGTACCCACAGATAAGGGACATTTATGGGTGTATTTTAGGTTGTATTTAAGCCTGCAATTTTATATAATAGTATAAGTTTAAACTGACAAAGGAGAAGAATATGATACGTTTGATCTTAGTGCTGTTAGCAGTGGTGCTGTATTTGATCTTATCTCTTCCTGTGCTCTCTTATTTAAGATCTCTGGAAAAGAAGGATGCAAAGGCAGCTGCTTTAAAAAGTCTGAATCTGGTACGCTGGATACTGGGGATCGTCAGAAATCTGGCGGGTATTACCTGTGAGGTAAGAGGACTGGAAAATATTCCCAAAGACAAAGCAGTGCTGTATGTAGGAAATCACAGAAGCTATTTTGATATTGTAATGGGTTATACAACGGTTCCTGCACCTACTGGTTTTATTGCAAAAAAAGAGATGTTAGGTATTCCCTTGCTGACCCTTTGGATGGAGCAGATGAACTGCCTGTTTTTAGACCGTACCAATATAAAAGAAGGTTTAAAGACTATTCTTACAGGAATTGAGAAGGTAAAAGGCGGCATTTCCATGTGGATCTTCCCGGAAGGAACAAGAAATAAAAGCGAAGATCCTGCAGATCTTATGGAATTCCATGAAGGAAGCTTAAAGATTGCGGAAAAAAGCGGCTGTCCGGTGATCCCGGTTGCTATTACAGGTACGGATGATGTATTTGAGCGCCATGTGCCCTGGATCCGTAAAAGCCATGTGATCATTGAATACGGAGAGCCCATTTATTTAAAAGAACTTCCTCCTGATAAGAAGAAGTTTCCAGGCGCTTATACCAGAGAGATCATCAGCGGCATGGTGCGCAGACAAATGGAAGAAAGAGCAGGAAAGTAGAAATCAAGCTGCATCCTGTATGCAAAAGACAGAATCGAACGCTGCATAAATGAAATACATAAACGAGGATGGAAAAAAATGGAAAATCTGGACCTGAAAGAGATACGAAATAAGTTAGATGAGATCGATACCCAGCTGGTAGAGCTGTTTGAAAAGAGAATGGCTTTATGCTCCGATGTAGCTGAGTTTAAGATACAGACAGGAAAGAAGGTATATGACGGAGAAAGAGAGCGCCAGAAATTAGAGTCTGTAACTGCTATGGCGGGAAATGATTTTAACAAAAAAGGCGTATATGAACTGTTCTCCCAGATCATGACCATCAGCCGTAAGCTGCAGTATGGTCTGCTGATCCGTCATGGACAGGCACTGGAAACAGGCTTTACTATGATAGATTCCCTTAAAAAAGAAGGTGCCCGCATTGCCTACCAGGGCGTGGAAGGCTCCTACGGACATGGGGCAGCTCTTAAATATTTTGGTGAAAACGCAGATGTTTACCATGTAAAATCCATGGAAGATGCCATGGTAGAGGTAGAAGAGGGAAGAGCAGATTTTGCGGTTCTGCCTATTGAAAATTCTTCTGCCGGAGCAGTCAGCGACAACTATGATCTGCTGGTAAAGCATAATGTATACATAGTAGGAGAGACAGAGCTTCCTGTAAACCATGCTCTTTTAGGACTGCCGGAGGCGAACCTGGAAGACATCCGCCAGGTCTATTCCCATCCCCAGGCTCTGATGCAGTGTTCCCAGTATTTAAACAGCCACAGACAGTGGCGCCAGGTGAGTATGGAAAATACCGCTGTTTCTGCAAAGAAAGTGTTAGAAGACGGTGATGTGACCCAGGCTGCAGTAGCCAGTGAGATCGCAGGTAAGCTGTACGGCCTGAAAGTTCTGGAGCCATCTATTAACTATAATAAAAATAATGCCACCCGTTTTATCATCCTAGCAAAGGATCCTGTTTACCAGAAAGAGGCAAACAAGATCAGCATCTGTTTTGAATGTGCCCACAAGAGCGGTACTCTTTACAATATGCTTGGCAATCTGATCTATAACAATGTAAATA
>JBNMGK010000161.1:0-5939 GCA_050872205.1 Enterocloster sp. | reverse complement strand
GTATATTATTTAGGTATTTTGCCATTCCGATCCCTGTATGTTTTTTAAAGGCCCGGCTTAAATAATCCTTATTTACATGAAAATAATCTGCGATCTCCTGTTGCGAAAGCTTCTTCATATAATTAAGCTCCAGGAAATTCACGATCTTTGCCATCATTCCCGAAACATTCTGAATGCGCTTACGACATTCTATCAGCCTGGATACACATAAAAGGAAATACTGGTCCATACGCCTTTCCACCTCTGTCCACGGCCCTGACAACATATCTCCAAAAGTTTTTACTGCCATATCCGCAAAGATTTCTTCCTCCGGTATTTCAGACTCGTTTCCCCATTTCCGGCACGCAGCAAAGAAGCTGTCCCAAAGGTTGCGGTATCTTCCTATGGTCACCGGCAGTTTCTCCGTTACAAAGGTGGACCAGAGATCCAGCTGTTCTTCAAATGCTATAATATTGCCCAATATAATAGATGAATACATGGCATTTTCCAGCTTCAGGCTTTCTTTCAGGCGCATTTTCTGCATATCTTCCATGTAATACTCCAACATAAAAATGCCTGTTCCGGCTATATAATCTGCTGCCGTTTTTGCTTCATCCCAGGCTGTTTCCAGTTCTCCGGGAAACCTGCAGATACTGCTTACCCCCAGGTGGATCACACAGTTTTCGCTGACTGCGATCTTTTTTAACTCCTTTATTTCTGCAGCAAAATCTGTCTTTTCTGTTCCATAGATCAATATAACAATATCCATAGAAGGCTTCATGTTCTGAAATACGGTGCCTTTTCCCTCTGATTCCAGCTTGTCCTGTATACGGTTTACAAATCGGCTCAGCTTTAGCAGATATCCCTCTTCATGGACCGGAAGGGTACTTCCGCTGCAATGAAGGATCTGGCATCTGTTAGCTTCACGCAAGGGCTGCGAGATCCGCTTCAGTTCTTCATAGGCTTTCTGAGCCAGCTCTGACCGAAATAATTTTCTCATAAGACCATGCTGGTAATCCGGTGACATATGTTTAAACTGTTTATCTACCGCAAATTTTTCTTCTGTATCAGCACCTTCTTTTATCTGGGAAACAGCCTTTAATACAGCTGATTCCAGCTTGTCCTGCTCAATAGGCTTTAACAGATACTCCAAAGCCCCCAGTATGAACATGGCGCGTACATACTGAAAATCATCATGCCCGGATATAACAACCGCTTTTGTGCTCAGCTTCTGGTCGTTAATATAATTCATGATATCCATACCAAAAACCGTTCCGATCACTACATCCACAATAAGAAGCTCCGGTTTCTGTTCCTGTAAAATACTGATGGCATCCCCTACATTATCTGCTGTCAGTACAGCATCAAATCCATATTTATCCCACTCCAGAAGCAGCTGTATGGCATCTCTTACATGACTTTCATCATCTACAATAAGAACTTTCATTCCTCTACCTCCTTAAATGACCTGGCTTTTGGGGGAACTGTAAATTCCACGCTGGTACCATTCAGATTATTGGCATAGATCTTAAATTCACAGCTCCCAAAGCTTAATAACAGTCTTGAAAATACATTTTCCATACCAATAAAATGATTATGTCCGTTTCCTTCTTTCACAAAATATTCCAGGGCTTTCGTCTGCTTTTTCTCTTCCGATCCCCCCTGGTCCAACAGTTTTGACCGGATCTGGCTGATGGTTTCCTCCACCTTTTTTACTGTCTCATCTGAAACAGGCACTCCATTATCTTTTACAAGAACGTGAAGCATTCCATTTTCCAGTTCCACCTTTAACTTAATAACTCCATTTTCTTTCTTCATCAGATTTCCATGGATAATAGCATTTTCAATCAATGGCTGCATGGTCATTTTAGGAATTCTGATATCTGCTGCAGCCGGATCCACTTCATAGTCAAATACCATCTGCCGTTCAAAACGCATCTGCTGCAGGGCAACATAACGTTTTACATAATCCACTTCTTTCTCTATCTGGACCATACTTGGTTCTAAGACCATGGCATAATGAAGCATCTGTCCAAAAGAGGATATCATCTGATACTGTTTTACATTCTTATCCTTCAGGGCATTGGTTGCAAAACACTGGATCACATTATAAATAAAATGAGGATTGATCTGGGCCTGCATGGTGCGAAGTTCTGCTTTTGTATATGCTAGCTTCCACTCATATTTCTGGATGGCATGTTCTTTTAAAGAATCCATCAGCTTTTCAAAAGAATCCATGAGAGAACCGATTTCATCATTTTCATGATAGCTGATATATTCGCTGATCCTCTTTCCTGTATCCCAGCTTTTATTTTCCCGCTCAATTTCCATATAGGTAGTGATCTGCCGCAGAGATTTAATGTATTTTAATATCCGTCCTGAGGCAATGATCCATAACAGCAACACTAAAATACCGAATATCAGCAGTACAGAAAGCATCTGAGTAACAGTAAGCGCATATACGCTGTTAGTAGGAATGGTTTTTATGATCCTCCAGTTAAAATAGCGGGAAGCGATCTCTATTTCAGATAAAAATTCATTCCCATATCTGGTAAAAATACCATTCTGGTTCCATTCTGAATAGGAAGGATAATACTGCAAAAAGCTTTTCATCTGTGCATCTGGATCACTGGACGCCACAATAACATTTTCTTCATTCAGCACATATACGGTTTCCGACATATTGTATACAATGCTGCAGTTTTCTGTAATAAATGAAATAGGAAAATCAATGGCAATATAAGCGACTGGTTTTATGCTGGCTGGTAAGTCCGAAATAGGAAGCCAGATCGTGATCACCTGTTCATTTGCCGGATATTTATCCAGTGGAGAAATATTGTGGCCATAATCGGATTTCCAGTGAGTAGGTTCGATATAAATATCACTGTAGCTTTCCAGAATCGGTGTATACAGCCTTTCCTTCGACTCCCTGCTGAACATTTTTAAGAGCCTTGGTTCATACAGAATGGAGAAATCACTTCCTCCTTCTGCTGTATCATCCTCATTACCCGGCATTACCAGATAGATCTGAGAAGCCACGGTAGATGCATAATACACTGACTTAAAATAGTCAACGATCAGCTCTTCGTTGTCTTCCAGATCTTTCTGGCTGTGATTGTTTTTCAGGAAACGCATCAGCTGATGATTAATATAAACGGACTTTGTGGCCTTGATCATACTGCTGATATAATGGTCAATATTTCGTCCTGATATCTCAGAATTAACAATGATCTGATTTTCGTACCGGCTGACTGCATTTTTCTGCATGGAAGAATAAATATAACAGGAAAATATGATGGCAAACACAATGGTTACAATGGTAATGTCCCAGACGATCTTTCTTCCAATACTAACAAATTTTTTGTCCTTTTTCTCTGCCATAAACCTCCTCCAGAATAAAACCAAGATATTCTTTTGATTTTCTTGCACAGAGTCTTGCTTCCGGTTTGGAAAAGATTTCCAGTGCCAGAGCCTGATCATACCCGATGTCCTTTAATGCCTGAATGATCTCCCTGAAATTTATATGTCCATGTCCTGGATAATAACGGTCATTATCCGCTATATGAATATGATTTATCAGATTTCCTGCCTTACGGATCGCTGCTCCCATATCACTTTCATCCACATTCATATGGACTGTATCAATGTGGAGACCAGTTTTCTTGTAGGAATGCTCATTTAAAAAACGAATGCCATCTTCTATACGAAACAGGAAATCACTTTCATAATGATTCATCAGTTCATATCCTATATAAACTCCATATTCCTGAGCCATCTGGTCTAAAATGTCCAGGCTTTCTTCTACATTATTCACAAACTCTTCCGGTGAGCCTGCATCTTTAAACCTCCCCTGCATAGAACCAATGATGATCACTCCTCCATAAGGAGATGCTGTGATCATATGTTCTTTCAGGCACTGAATTGCTTTTTTCCTTATATCCTTGTCATGATCTGCGATATTTAAATGCCATGCGCCATATGCACCCCCTGTTCCAATGGATGTAAGCGTAAGTTTGTTTTTTTTCAGTTCATTATCCAGTTTTTTTCTGTCGATCTCCCTGGAATCTCGAAGATGCAATTCCACCGCTTCAAAACCGTCTTCCCGCATCATGGGAAAAATGGTTTCAAAAGCTCCCCGGTAAATAATAGGCGCATTCTCCCCTGCTTTTAAGCTTCCTGTAACCGCAACTTTCATGTGTATAATCCCCCTTTTATGTTGTCATAGAATCTTTCTATTTTCCTATTATCGAAAATTTCTTTAGTACAGTTAACCGAAAATATCGGGGAAAAGGTGGATTTTATTGACATTTACCGCACATTTTCCAGTATAACGCAAAAAAATGTTCCGGAAAACACTTTTATGTCTCTCGGAACATTTTCGTTCTGTTATTTATTCAATTTTGATCTGCGTTATGATCAGTCTACACTTTCATAATCAGCTTCATAAGAAAGATCAGAAGCGCCTGCCAGGTCTTTTCCATTTACCTGGAGAGTCAGCTTAGATAATTCAAAGTTTTCTATAAAGGTATTTCCAATTTCTACCAGAAATGCATTGTCAGAAACGCCTTCATTGTTTTCTGCCTGGTTTAAGTTTAAAACAGCTGTCTTATTATCATCTTCACCTGTGATGTTAAAATCTAAAACCTGAGTTCCTTCCGTAAAAATACCGTACTCGATCATTTTATTTACCAGAGCCTGTGGATCCAGTTCATCATTGTCTAAAGAATCCATATCCTGAACCAGGCTGTCGCCATCACCCTTGTGATAGATAGAAATAATAGCAACTGGAGCTACGTTTGGATCCGGTACCTTATCGCTGGCACCGCCGGTAGTCTGTGCTTCCATCTGTGCCTGCACTTCTTCAGCGGATTTTGTTTCTTTCTGCTTTTCAGTGGTCGGTGTACATGCAGCCAGTGAAACTGCCATCATAGCTGTCAGCAAACCTAATAACCATTTTTTCATTTTGATGTTGCCTCCTTATTCGTCCTCGCCAAAGCTTCTGAACCAGGAATTTAACTTTGTCAGCGCTTTTATAAGCACCTGTAATTCTTCCTCTGTCAGCACACCAACCACTCCCTGGATCATCTGTTCATGGAAATGTTTATGGTGATAATAAGCTTTGACACCTTTTTCGGAAAGAGAGATATGAACCACCCGGCGATCCTGTGTACTGCGGCAGCGGGTCACATAACCTTTTTTCACAAGGCTGTTCATAGAAATAGTCAGCGTACCTACGGTCACTGACAATTCCTTTGCAATGGATGACATATTTTTAGTTGTACCAACTCCGATGGCATTGATCACATGCATATCGTTATTGGTCAGATCCTGATATTCCTGACTGGTTATCGCTTTCTCTTCTATACTATTGATATCCCGAAACAGGTTCACAAGTACATCATTCAGTGTATCGTAGGTTCCCACGTTCTTCCCTTTCATGCTTCTAAAAAGCTTCTTACAGATTGTATCGTATTTTATCCTGAGACACAAGTCCCTAAATCCTTATAAAATTCTTAAAAACCTGTGATTTTTCTGTGTTTTCACTTAGTTTTTACATTACTTGTCTGATCCGGACACCAAACGGGCAAAAACTTCACCCCGTTCTTCAAAGTTTTTGAAGATGCCGTAGCTGGCTGCTGCCGGTGACATAAGGCAGCTGTGACCTGGTCTGGTCAGCTCCTTTGCTTTTGCCACTGCATCTTCCAGATGATCTGTCAGCACCAGGCGGTCTTTGTCACAAAAATCAGGATGATCTTTCTGGATCTCCTCTAAAATTCGCTTTCCCGTAGCTTCCATAAGGATGATATGAGGCACCTTATGACCGGAAAGGAAGTTGATCAGTTCACTGTAGTCGATTCCCCGGTCCATACCGCCAATGAGGACTGTGTCTACATCCTTCAGTGTATTTAATGCCTGGATGGTAGTCTCACAGATAGTGGAAATGGAGTCATCATAATATT
>JBNMGK010000118.1:0-7302 GCA_050872205.1 Enterocloster sp. | reverse complement strand
GGATCTGGAGGCATTTGCGGAAAGCTATCTGGATACCTCTTACAGCCAGAAAATGGAAATGATTCTGTTTGAACGGGGAACAGGAGATATTATCATTGATTCCTGGAATAATAAACTGGGAAATATTGGAGATCTGGACCGAATACAGGCAGCCAAAGGTTTTGACTGGAAAGAAGTAGAAAGCAATTACAGAGGTGGTAACAGCGGTCACGGAGCTTTTATGTCAGAGGCAAAAGGAGAAGTAATGTATCTTTCCTTTGCACCGGTGTCTTACAGCGACTGGGAACTTCTGGTATTTTCTCCTGATTCTATCTGTATGCAGGCGGCAAACATCAACAAGGCAGAGACCTTTAAGACTGTCTTTATGATATCTGCAGCATTTCTGGTATTTTTCTCCATGATCATCATGGGAGAGCGGAAACGCCAGAAGCAGCAGGAGGAGAGAAAGGCGGAGCTGGAAGAGGCGCTGCAGCGTGCCAACAAGGCAAATGCGGCAAAATCAGAGTTCCTTTCCCGCATGTCCCATGATATCCGTACTCCGTTAAATGGAATTATCGGCTGTCTGGAGATCGCAGAGATCAATAAGTCCAACACGGAGCTTTTAGAGCAGAACCGGCGGAAGGCGAGAGTGGCTGCAAACCACCTGCTGACTCTGATCAATGACGTGTTAAATATGAGTAAGCTGGAAGATGACAAGGTAGAGCTGGCAAGAGAAGCCTTTGATATCCGGCATCTGGCAGACGATATTTTGACTATTTCCAAATTAAGCGCGGAAGAAGCAGGCATTACACTGGAACATGCCCAGTGTGAGGCAAACATTCCCTATCCCTATGTTTACGGAAGTCCCCTTCATGTACGGCAGATCTTTGTAAATATACTGAACAATGCCATTAAGTACAATAAACCAGGGGGATGTATTTATACCCGGATACAGTGGAAAGAAGCAGAAGAGGAGAAAGAAAAGGGAGAATGGATCTCCTATATCTGTACCATTTCTGATACAGGTATCGGCATGAGCAAAGAGTTTCTGGAGCATTTATTTGATCCCTTTGTACAGGAAAAGGTGGATGCCAGAAGCGTATACCACGGAACCGGCCTTGGAATGTCCATTGTAAAGGCACTTGTTGATAAAATGGGCGGTACCATTGAGGTTAAAAGCGAACCGGGAGTGGGAAGTACCTTTATTGTTACCATTCCATTTGAGATCGCTTCAGAGGACGAGGTAGCGGTAAAAGCGGAAGATAAGACAGATGCTTCTATCCGGGGAGTGAAGATATTGCTGGCAGAGGACAATGAACTGAACATGGAAATTGCCACAGAGCTGTTAAAAGAGCAGGGAGCGCAGGTTACGCCTGCTTCAAACGGGGCAGAGGCAGTGAAGCTGTTTGAGGAGAGTCCTCAGGGAACCTTTGATGTGATCCTTATGGATGTGATGATGCCGGTAATGGACGGAATGGAAGCAGCGAAAGCCATCCGGGCCCTGAAACGGGAAGATGCTGGCATCATACCTATCATCGCCCTTACAGCCAATGCATTTTTTGAGGATGTGAAGAAGTGCCGGGATGCCGGGATGAATGCTCATTTGTCAAAGCCGATTGATGTGGGGAAGATGGTTGGGACTATCGCTGCATTAGTGAGATGAGTATTGGTGAAATAAGTGTCAGAAAAATAAAAAAGAATATTGTCAGGCAGTATAAAAACAGTCCGGCAATATCCTTTTTGTTGTCATGCATCTGGAAGAAGCTGCCATTGGCAGGTTCTGTAAGTGTATTTGCAAAATTACATAATAAGACTTAACGCAGCTTCGTCAGCGATCACGGTTACATCATTGTGCAGCTGTAAAATAGAAGCTGGAACAGATGGCGTAATAGGGCCATAAAGAGAGTTCTTTAAGGCTTCTGCTTTTTCCTCGCCGCCAGCAATAAGCAGGATCTTCTTTGCCTGCATGATATTTTTGATGCCCATGGTATAGGCCTGTTTTGGAACATCGTCTTCAGAGGCGAAGAAGCGTTTATTTGCTTCGATGGTGCTTTCTGTTAAGTCTACGCAGTGAGTTTCTTTTTCAAAAGCTGCGCCAGGTTCATTAAAACCGATATGTCCATTTCTTCCAAGACCTAAAAGCTGCAGATCGATACCGCCATGGGAGCGGATGATCTCGTTATAGGCAGCGCAGGCTTTCTGGGGATCTGGCTCTAAGCCGTCTGGAACGAAGGTGCGGGCCTTGTCAATATTTACATGGTCAAACAGGTTGGTGTTCATAAAATAGCGGTAGCTCTGGTCATTGTCCGGGCCAAGTCCCTTGTATTCGTCCAGGTTAATGGTGGTGACTTTGGCAAAGTCCAGATCTCCTTTGTTGTACCATTCGATCAGCTGTTTATAAGTGCCAACAGGTGAAGAACCGGTTGCTAACCCCAATACGCAGTCCGGCTTCATAATGATCTGGGCGGAAATGATGTTTGCAGCCTTGCGGCTTAAGTCCTGATAGTTTTTTGCTTTGTAGATAACCATAAGTATATCCCCTTTCTAGTTTGCTTTCCCCTACCATATCAGTATACCTTATTTGACAGAAAATTCAATAAAAAGGGTGGGAGAAAAAGACTGACAGAGTTGTAGAAGTATGGTATGCTAGGAGATAATGAGCGCAGAGAAAAAACAGCGCCTTAATAATCCCAACGGAGGAATAATTCATGGAAATCACAGGACGCAATGTAGGAAAGACATGCCGCACCCATTATAAAGGTACTTTTAATGATGGAACTCAGTTTGACTCTTCTTATGACAGAGGCGAACCATTAGAATTTGTATGTGGCGCAGGCCAGATGATCAAAGGCTTTGACGCAGCAGTAGCAGATATGGAGGTAGGAGAGGTAAAGGATATTCATCTGATGCCGGAAGAAGCATACGGACAGCCAAATCCGGACGCAATCTTCGAACTGGAGATCGAGCAGCTTCCAGGTTCTGAGGATCTGACTGTAGGCCAGCAGGTATATCTGACCAACCAGATGGGACAGCCATTTCCTGTGAAAGTTACTGCAAAGACAGAGAAAACCATTACCTTTGACGCAAATCATGAAATGGCAGGAAAAGAGCTGAACTTTAAGATCGAGCTGGTGGAAGTGAAGTAATAGCGAGATTAAAATTGAAATAGGAAATTAAATGAAGAGGGTGCTGACTGACCAACTGTTTTGATGATCAGGAGCACCTCTTTTAATATGTGGACTTGACTTGAGTTTTGCTTATATACTCCATAAAATGAGTTATATATTAAATTTAAAAAATATTTTTTTTATAAGTGAATATATAACTTGAATTGCGAAATACTATTGTTTATAATTGAGGTAAGCAAAAGGCTCGGGAGGAAGTTTTATGTTGTGTCAGTTTACATTTCGCAATTTTAAGTCATATAAAAATGAGACTGTTTTTGATTTTCAGGCAGAGGCAATACCAGAGTTTTCGGAAACTCTATTAGGCAATGATAAAAGTGGGAAAATATTGCCGGTCAGCGTAGTCTATGGACCAAATGGCGGTGGAAAGAGTAATTTATTACGTGCGTTATCTTGCCTGATTGGGACAGTGGCAAAGCCGATTTGTGATATGGAAAAGAACAGACAGTCTTTTGTGCTTCAGCAAAAAGACAACTGTGAACCATTTTTATTTGATCGGGAGTCTCAAAATCAGCCTACTGAGTTTGAGATTTTTTTTCGAAAGGGTAAAAATGAATATCGCTATTCGCTGGCTTTATGGAAAGATGAAATAAGATCGGAATCACTCTGCTGGAGAGCTATTGGAGGAAAGCGCACAGGTACAGTTTTTACAAGGGAACGTTCTGATATCATTCTGGGACCAAGTATTAATAAATCTGGTATCAGTCGTTCTGTAAATCCCAAAATGCCCTATCTCTCTTTCCTTGCAATCAATTATAATCTTTCAATGATCGTTGAGGTACAGAATTGGTTTGAATCCTGTATTATCCGTAATTATGCTAATCCTAAGACAGAGAATATGATCATGTTTTCTGAAGATGATTATTTCAGAGAATATATTTTAAAAGCATTAAATGATATGGGAATTGATTTAAGTGGTTATCGTTTTGATGAAGACAGAAAGCAATTCTATACACAGAGAATGATTAATGACCAGATTTATGAGTTGGATTATCGTGATGAGTCAGAAGGAACCAAAAAGCTGATTGCAGTGCTTCCGGTATTGTTGCTTGCTTTGAGAGAAGGGCGCCTTGTGCTGATCGATGAATTAGATGCAAAGCTGCATCCGAAGCTGTTGCGTTACATTATTTCGATGTTTAAAAACCCAAAATTAAATAAAAATGGAGCTCAGCTTTTATTTACATCCCAGGATATGACAACAATGAGAAATACGGTCTTTCGTAGGGATGAAATCTGGTTTGCAGCCGAAAATGCAGAACATGAAAGTGAAATTTATTCTTTATATGAAATACGTCGGGAAGATAATGAACATGTAAATAGTACAGCTGCCTATGATAAGCAATATATGGAAGGAAGGTATGGGGCAGATCCATACCTTACTAACATGCTTTCTGGAGGTGATTGGAAATGAGCCTGAAGCCTCTTAAAAAGAGTGATCTTGATAAAGGCTGGATGAAAAGACGCAGTGGAAAACCAGTAAAGATACGTCCGGAATATCATCTTATTGTTACAGAAGGAACTAATACAGAACCTGCATATTTTCAGGCAATGAAAGATGTGATCAATCAGCAATATCCAAATCGAATACATCTGGATATTGCTGGAACGGGCAAAAATACGTTAGCATTATTTGAAGAAGCATATAATCTTACAAGAAAAAATCCTAATGGCTATTCACATGTATGGATTGTTTATGATACAGATGACTTCCCCAAAAGGTATATTGATCAGACTGTAGAACTATGTAGAGAAGCTACAAATTCAGAAACTACTTATCATGCAATATGGTCAAATCAATGTATTGAATTGTGGTTTCTTCTACATTTTGCATTTTTTCATTCAGATATTCATCGCAATGAATATTGGCCTAAACTTAATACATTTCTGACTTCTCTGGAACGTGGAAACTATGCTAAAAATCGAGGGGATATGTATGAAATCCTTTATCCATACATGGATATTGCTATTCGTAATGCCAGAAATCTGAATGATATCAATCATGGACGTTGTCCGTCTGAGGCTGCGCCAGGGACAAAGGTGTATGAGTTGATAGAAAAGTTAAGACCTTATCTTTGAGAGATGAAAGCTGTTGCTTTGTAGATGATCATTTTTTAGCAGCAGCTTCTTTTTGATATTCTTCTCCCCAGACCCACATGGCATCCAGAATGGGCTTTAAGCTGTAGCCTAATTCTGTTAAAGTATATTCTACACGGGGCGGTACCTCAGCGTAGACCGTGCGGAAGAGAAGACCGCTTGCTTCCATTTGGCGAAGCTGTGCAGTTAAGGCTTTCTGGGATACATGTCCAATGGATTTTTTCAGTTCACCGAACCGTTTTGTGCCTGGAAGCAGGTCACGAAGGATCAGGACCTTCCATTTATCACTGATGAGAGTCAGTGTTGTTTCTACGGGGCAGGCGGGTAAAGCTTTTGTGCTTTTTTCTTCATCCATAAATAAATACCTCCTGAAATGCTGATAAATACGCAATAGTTTCCTTTTGGTAACTACAGTACAATATTGTGCTTACTTTACGAAATGGCTTTATGGATTTATTATAATGCCATAAACAAAAGAAAACAAGAGAATCTATCAATGGAGGTATTTATCATGAAGAAAGTAGTAGAATTTTTAAACGCTAATCCAGTACAGTATCTGGCAACCGTAGGATGTGACGGAAAGGCAAAATGCCGTCCGTTTATGTTCTCCGGTGAAATGGATGGAAAGTTATGGTTCTGCACCAACAATACCAAAGAGGTATACAAGGATATGCAGGCAAACCCATATATTGAGATCTCTGTTTCCAGTCCGGAGTACGCATGGATGCGTCTTAACGGCAAAGCTGTATT
Organism: Enterocloster sp.; assembly: GCA_050872205.1. GTDB lineage: Bacteria > Bacillota > Clostridia > Lachnospirales > Lachnospiraceae > Enterocloster. The sequence continues at coordinate 1,294 of JBNMGK010000118.1, read as the reverse complement.
TGAGAACAATATGGCTGTAAAGGAAATGTGCATCCAGAACCCGATCGTAAAGAGCCAGTATGGAGAAGCAACCAATCCAATTTTTGAAGTATTTTATCTGGAAGAGCCGCATGGCGTGATTGCTGATTTTTCAGGAAATCCACCATATAAGTTTTAATGTGTCCGGAAGAAAAACAAGCGCCACGATCAGTGGCATTTGTTTTTCTTGGACCATTAACGAACGAATTGTCTGCGTAAGCAGACAGTAGAGCGCGAATGCGCGGAATTCGTGAGTGAATGATGAAAGAGGTGACAAACATGAACCAGAGTGAGCGCAGATTATTCCTGCTCCATTCCCTTTTAAAGGAACAGAAAGAATATGAAGACATTACGATCCCGGACAGTGCCGGGCAGCAGCGCCAGCTTTTAAGGGCATTGATGAATGTGCGTATGCCTGTAAGCGAAAACAATGCCGAATTTCTGCAGATCCAGGACGAATATCTGAAAGAAGAGGCAAAAAAGAAGGGGATCACGGATATTGCTGACCTGGTTCCGGTGCAGCCGGGGCTTTATGTGTGGCAGGGGGATATTACCACGTTGCGCTGCGATGCCATTGTAAATGCCGCAAATTCCGGCATGACCGGCTGTTATGTTCCCAATCACCGCTGCATTGACAATGCGATCCATACCTATGCGGGAGTACAGCTTCGTACAGCCTGCGCAAAGATCATGAAAAAGCAGGGCCATGAAGAGCCAACAGGTCAGGCGAAGATCACACCGGCTTTTAACCTGCCCTGCGATTATGTCCTGCATACAGTAGGCCCTATTATCACCGGTCGGGTAACTCAGAAGGACCGGGATCTGTTAGCCAGCTGTTACCGTTCCTGTCTGGAACTGGCGTCAGAGCATCAGTTAGAAAGTGTGGCATTTTGCTGTATTTCCACAGGAGAATTTCATTTTCCAAATGAACTGGCAGCAGAGATAGCTGTAGAAACAGTAAAAACATTTTTAAGCAGAGAAACCAGTGTAAAGAAGGTAATTTTCAATGTTTTCAAAGATATGGACAAAGAGATCTACACCCGGCTGCTCAGAGCAGACAGGTAAAATGAAAACCGCACTGGAAGAATCGAACGCTGTTATCATTGGCGCCGGTGCCGGTCTTTCTACATCTGCAGGTTTTACCTACAGCGGAGAACGGTTTGAGAAATATTTTAAGGATTTTGCAGAAAAATATGGTTTTGAAGACATGTACTCCGGCGGATTCTATCCCTATGAAACATTAGAAGAATACTGGGCTTTCTGGAGCCGGTATATC
>JBNMGK010000402.1:0-2412 GCA_050872205.1 Enterocloster sp. | reverse complement strand
GTGACTGCAGCTGATTTAAAGGAACTGGGACTGATCGAGGAAATCATACCGGAGGAAGAGCCTGCAAATACAGATACACTGTACCGCATTGCAGGTTATATGAACCGGTCTATGGTGGGATTTATGAAGAAGTATCAGGACATGTCAGGAGAAGAACTGGCAGAGCACAGATACGAAAGATTTAGGAGAATGTGATGAGTGGGATCAAAGCTTTAAAAATAGGAGATCTGGTACTGCAAAGACCGGTGATCCAGGGCGGTATGGGCGTAGGCATCAGCCTTCATAAACTGGCGGGAGCTGTAGCGGCTTCCGGCGGTATGGGACTGATCTCCACAGCACAGATCGGATTCAGAGAACCTGATTTTAAGACTAATTTTGTAGAAGCCGATCTGCGCGCTATCAGGCGGGAGATGCAGAAAGCCAGAGAGATCGCACCAAAGGGCGCTATCGGTTTTAATATCATGGTAGCCACAAAACACTATGATCTCTGGGTCAAGGAAGCCATTAAATCTGGAGCAGATGCCATTGTATCCGGAGCAGGTCTTCCGGTCCGTCTTCCAGAGTATGCACAGGCTGCATATGAGGAGATGAAAGCAGGGCTTGCAGAGGCAAAAGAAGCCTGCGGAGAGATCTGCAAACAGGCAGTAAAGAAAGTAAAACTGGCTCCGATCGTATCTTCTGCAAAGTCTGCACAGGTCATCTGCAGATTATGGGACAGAAAATATAAGCAGGTTCCTGACTTTGTAGTGGTAGAAGGACCTCTGGCTGGCGGCCATCTGGGCTTTTCCAGAGAAGAACTGACTGAGTATGGCGCAGACACCAAAGATGTGCCAAATACTTACAACCAGGAAGCCTATGATAAAGAAGTCCGTTCCATTATGGAAGTAATAAAGACTTACGAGGAAAAATACCAGAAACATATCCCGGTAGTAACTGCCGGGGGTATTTATACCCATGAAGATGTAAAGCACCAGTTTGACCTGGGGGCAGAAGGTGTGCAGGTAGCCACCCGTTTTGTTACTACAGAAGAATGTGACGCTCCAGATGCCTACAAACAGGCCTACATCAACGCGAAAAAAGAAGATATCGTCATTACCCAGAGTCCAGTAGGAATGCCGGGACGTGCCATTTTAAATCCTTTCTTAAAGCAGATCAAAGAAGGCATCCGTCCAGCCATCAAAACCTGTTTCCAGTGTCTGGAACACTGCGATATCAGGACCATTCCTTACTGCATTACACAGGCGTTGGTAAACGCAGCAGAAGGAGACGAAGATCATGCCCTTCTTTTCTGTGGCAGCAATGCCTACAGGGCAGAAAAGATTGAAAAAGTGGATGATGTAATGAAAGAGTTGGTTGGAGAATAAATCCTTACAAAATTCTTACTTGCCTTGACCTTGGAGCAGCTCCAAGGTGTATGCTTCCTGCATAAAACAAATGTGCATGTCGCCTGAAAGCGGCATCCGTATATATGAAAACACAGGAGGCATTTAAGTTATGAAGAAACGTTTTGCTATTACAGCACTTGCGCTGGCTTTAACAGCAGGAAGCGCTATGACATCTTTTGCAGCAGGTTTTACAGGCACAGGAAAAGGCGTAAAGTACCAGTGGGGCGATGGGGCTTACTGCACCAACAACTGGGTACAGTATAAAAATCATTGGTTCTATTTTGGTGATGATCAGTTAATGAGAACCGGCTGGATCCAGAAGGATGGCACCTGGTATTATGCTGCCGATACCGGCGAGCTTCAGGGTGGTATTATGAAGATCAATGGAAATGTTTATTATTTTGACACCAACAGCTGTAAAATGGTAACCGGCGACTACACCTATAATGGTGAGACACATGAATTTACAGAAAACGGAACCACGGATGGCGGACCATATGTTTACAATGAATGGAACAGCAATGGAACTATTAAACGTGGAACCAAGTTTGGAGTAAGATAAACTTACATATAGCATACTTTACAGTTTTCTTTCGATTTTCCGGGTCCCATTGACCACCTCACAAAATCCAGATAAGATATCATTTATGGACATATCTGGATAAGATGTTGATAATGTCAGTTGTGAGAAAATGGGAAAACAGGAGAAGAGAAAGGCATGGCAGACAACAGAACAGAACTGAAACAGAGAGAGTATCTTATTGGCGATATGTCCGAGATCGTGGGCGTAAGCCGGGATACTCTCCGTTTTTATGAGAAAAAAGGAATCATACAGGCCAGAAAAAAAGAAAATGGATATCGCTATTATCTGGAAGAAGATTTATTGAGATTAATGTTTATTTTATACAAGAGGAAGATGAATGACAGCCTGGAAGAAATCGAAGGGTATATAAAAGGGGAAAATTCCGTAGAATATATGAAAAAGCATTTGCAGATCCGCATAAAACAGGAAGAGGTAAAGATTCGC
>JBNMGK010000217.1:0-4994 GCA_050872205.1 Enterocloster sp. | reverse complement strand
GAAGTACACTGGTGCTTATTACCAATAACCGGGAGTCACCCTTGGCACAGATCTGTGATTACAGGATCATTACCGCTACCAGGGAAAAGCTTCTTACAGAAGAGTTCTGGTTTTCCAGAGTGACGGCCACCACTGTGATCGAGATCATCTACCTCCTTCTTATGTCGGGCAAGAAGGATGCAGTAGAGCATATCAGGCGCCATGAAAAGGCCATATCATCAGATAAACAGCGGGGATAGAACGACAAGAAGAAAATATAATGATTTGCACAAAAGAGGGCCGCTTTTTACTGAAAAACGCGGCTCTTTTTGGGTAAAACGCTGAAAATGCATGTGAAAATATTTTTCTCAAAGAACACTATTGACGAAAAAGAAAAATCATATTATAGTAAAGCCATAAGGTTAAGAAATAAAATTTCTTAAAGACAAGGAGAAGTGACGTATGATTTACACGGTAACTTTTAATCCGGCACTGGACTATGTGATCTCAGTGGATCATTTTACTTCAGGTAAGATCAACCGGACCGTATCAGAAAACATGATCTGCGGGGGAAAGGGGATCAACGTATCCGCTCTTTTGGCAAATCTGGGTTATGAAAGTACAGCGCTGGGCTTTGTAGCTGGTTTTACAGGGACTGAGATTGAGAAGAGAGCGAAGAAACTGGGCTTTGAATCGGACTTTATCCATGTAAAGAAGGGCATGTCACGTATTAACGTGAAAATGAAGTCGGATGAAGAGACTGAGATCAATGGTATGGGACCTAATATCCAGCCGGAAGATGTGGATGCTTTGTTTGAGAAGCTGGATGGTCTGAAAGAAGGGGATGTGCTGGTACTTTCCGGAAGCATTCCTTCTATGATCAGTCATCACATTTATGAGGAGATCATGAAACGGCTGGAAGGCAGAGACGTGCGTATGGTGGTGGATGCGGAAAGGGATCTGCTGCTGGATGTGCTGCCACTTAAGCCATTTCTTATTAAACCAAACAATCATGAGCTGGGACAGATGTTTGGAAGGGAAATGAAGACGGAAGATGAGATCATAGAGTGTGCCAGAGAACTGCAAAAGCGGGGCGCTGTAAATGTGCTGGTTTCCATGGCAGGAGATGGCGCATTGCTGGTGGCAGAAGACGGACATATTTATAAGGAAGGTGTCTGCAAAGGAACGGTGAAAAATTCCGTAGGAGCTGGTGACTCCATGGTAGCAGGCTTTTTGGCCGGTTATCTGGAAAAGGGCGATTATGAGTATGCGTTGAAGTTAGGAACGGCCAGCGGAGGTGCAACGGCATTTTCCTATGGCATTGGTACAAAGGAACTGATCATGGAGCTGATGAAACAATTATAAGGGGGTATACACATGCGTATTACAGAGCTGCTGAAAAAAGAAAGCATTGAACTGGGCGTGAAGGTGGCTGATAAGAATGCAGCTATTGATAAGCTGATCTCACTGATGGATGCTGGCGGACGGCTTAACAGTACACAGGGGTATAAGGAAGGAATTTTAGCAAGAGAAGCACTTGGAAGTACCGCTATTGGCGAAGGGATCGCGATCCCTCATGCAAAGGTAGACGCGGTAAAAGAGCCGGGACTGGCAGCTATGGTGGTTCCTGAAGGCGTGGATTATGAGGCTTTTGACGGTTCTCTGGCAAATCTGATCTTTATGATTGCAGCACCGGCAGCGGGAGATGATGTGCATTTACAGGCGTTATCCAGATTGTCCACACTGCTGATGAATCCAGGTTTTAAGGAAAGCCTGATCGCTGCAAAGGATGTGGATGAGTTCTTAGATATCATTGATAGGGCGGAAAATGAGCGCTTTGGCGAGGAGGAGAAGAAAGAGGCAGCGGAAACCGTTGGAACGGAAGCAGCAGAGGATAATAGCGCAGGACAGAATGGGGCTGATGAGGCTGGGAAGAGTGTTTCTGGAGGCAATGCACATTACCGTGTGTTGGCTGTAACCGCATGCCCTACGGGCATCGCTCATACTTATATGGCTGCGGAAAACTTGGAGAATACGGGAAAGAAGCTGGGGATTTCTTTGAAGGCTGAGACGGACGGCTCCGGCGGTGCCCAGAATGTGCTGACAAAGGAGGAGATCGCAGCAGCAGAGGCGATCATTGTTGCTGCAGATAAGAATGTGGAAATGGCCCGTTTTGACGGAAAGCCGGTTATTATGGTTCCTGTTGCAGACGGTATCCACAAGGCAGAGGCACTGATCAACCAGGCAGTAAGTGGAACAGTGCCGGTTTACCATTATTCAGGAGATGCTTCCGGTGCAGCTTCTGAGGGAGAGAATGACAGCATCGGAAGACAGATCTACAAGCATCTGATGAACGGTGTATCCCATATGCTTCCATTTGTTATTGGTGGTGGCATCCTGATTGCCCTGGCATTCTTACTGGATGATTATTCCATTGATCCGTCTAACTTTGGTAAAAACACACCTCTTGCAGCTTATTTAAAGACCATTGGTGAGCAGGCATTTGGCATGATGCTTCCGATCCTTGCAGGCTTTATTGCCATGAGTATTGCAGACCGTCCTGGTCTGGCTGTTGGTCTGGTAGCAGGTCTCATCGCTAAAATGGGCTCTACTTTTGCAAATCCTGCTGGAGGAGATGTAAATGCAGGTTTCCTGGGCGCATTATTTGCAGGTTTTGCAGGAGGCTATCTTGTTTTAGGACTTAAGAAGCTGTTTTCTAAACTGCCAAAGTCACTGGAAGGCATCAAACCGGTGTTATTGTATCCGGTGATTGGTATTTTCCTTGCAGCAGTGGTGACTACCTTTATTAACCCATACATGGGCATGATCAATGACGGTCTGACCCACTTCTTAAATGGAATGGGCGGAACCAGCCGTGTTGTTTTAGGAATGATCTTAGGCGGCATGATGTCTATTGATATGGGTGGTCCTTTCAACAAAGCAGCCTATGTATTTGGAACTGCCCAGCTGGCAGAAGGAAACTTTGAAGTAATGGCAGCGGTAATGGCAGGTGGTATGGTGCCTCCGCTGGCAATTGCTCTGTGTACTACTTTCTTTAAGAAGAAATTCACTGAAAAAGAGCGTCAGTCCGGTGTTGTGAACTATGTAATGGGACTTTCCTTTATCACAGAAGGAGCTATTCCATTTGCAGCCCAGGATCCTCTTCGCGTGATCCCATCCTGCCTTGTAGGCGCAGCAGTAGCAGGTGGTCTGTCCATGGCTTTTGGCTGTACTTTAAGAGCACCTCACGGAGGATTATTTGTACTGCCTACCATTGGAAATCCAGTCATGTATCTGGCAGCAGTTGTGGTTGGAGCTGTCGTTGGCTGCGTGATCTTAGGAATTCTTAAAAAGAACGTGGAAGAATAGCACACACATATTTAAGGGAGTATTTTACAGCAGCTCGGCCAAGGGGAGAAACGGCCGGGCTGCTTTTATAAAAGGTCTGGAAAATATCTGAAAAAATAATTTTCAAAAAGTGTTGACAATTCCTACAATTTGAATTATACTGTTCTAGCAATCGCATTTGAGACAAATGTGAAAGCGGATTTGGGGTCTTAGCTCAGCTGGGAGAGCATCTGCCTTACAAGCAGAGGGTCACAGGTTCGAGCCCTGTAGGCCCCATCCAATTAAATAATATGGCGGAATAGCTCAGATGGCTAGAGCACACGGTTCATACCCGTGGTGTCGAGAGTTCGAATCTCCCTTCCGCTACTTTGCATGGGGTCTTAGCTCAGCTGGGAGAGCATCTGCCTTACAAGCAGAGGGTCACAGGTTCGAGCCCTGTAGGCCCCATCCATTAACTAAATATGGCGAGATAGCTCAGTTGGCTAGAGCACGCGGTTCATACCCGCGGTGTCGAGGGTTCGAATCCCCCTCTCGCTATGAAGAAAAGGCAATCTGTGAAAGCAGGTTGCTTTTTTACTGTGTTGTGAAAATACATTCATGGTGGTAAAATGACTATATCATAATACGGAGGGATGAAAGTATGGGGATGAGTATGAAAATGCTGCAAAAAAGAAAGGGCTTATATTGTATTATAGTGCTGCTTTGCTTTTTGTGCTTTTCCGGCTGTGGTAAAAGCCTGGAACAGAAGGTGACCGAACAGCTGGAACTGGGACAGAAATATCTGCAGGAACTGAATTATGAGGAAGCAATCGTTGCATTTAACAAGGTGATCGAAATGGATCCTAAAAACGTGGAAGCATGGTACGGAGTAGGACATACCTGCCTGACCGCTGCGAAAGATACAGAAGATACAGAAAAGAAAGGCCAGTATCTTGTGCAGGCAGAGGAAGCTTTTTTACAGTTGGAAGAACTGGAGGACGACAGGGCGTATAACGGACTGATCCTTGTTTACAGTGAACAGGGAGCCTGGGAAAAGATCATGAACCTGTCTGGGCTGTCAGATGAAGAAAGTCTGGATGAGGAAACGCGGCTGCTGTATGATAATATGCTTTGGACGAAAGATCTTATAGAATTATGCGAAGCAGAAGATACAGAGCAGATATTTGAAAAAAAGCAGACAGAAGAGTTTAAAAAGATCCAGGATATGGTGCAGGAAAAACAGGTACCGATCTGCATTATAAGGGAAGATGGAACTGGCATTGGATTTTATCCTGTAAATACAGACGATTATGGAAACTGTATGGTGTATTACGGAACCTATGAAAATGGAAAACGCCAGGGGAACGGCATGTGGATCGGATATAAAGATGGAAATAATTACTATGCCCAGGGACAATGGAACGGAGATTACCCTAATGGATCTCAGAAAGTCCAGGAATGGTATGGCGAGCTTGCAGAAGGTGTAAATAAAAGAATTATATCAGGTAATGTAGAACAGGGCCTTTGGGATGGAGCGATTGACTGGGATTTTGAAAAGGACGGCTTTTTAGAAACATTTCCTGTTAATTTCACAAAAGGGAAATGGGTTGTTATAGAGGTGGATGACGAAGATGATGAGTATCCATATGTTGTTTGTAAAACAGGAATAACAGACCACGAAGGTGGGG
>JBNMGK010000074.1:0-10050 GCA_050872205.1 Enterocloster sp. | reverse complement strand
GTGAATACTCCCCGTTTTCATCAAACACAATAACCGGAGCTTCTACCTTCATCAGGGCTCCGCCGCCTCTTACTGCCTCAATAAGCACCATATTGGCTTCCCGGTCCTTATAAGGATGTACAAACTTCATCCGTTTAGGTTCCAGGCCATACTGCTTCATGGTCTGTAAGATCTCGATCAGCCTTCTTGGGCGGTGGACCATGTAAAATCGTCCCCCTGGTTTTAGCACTCTTGTGCCTTCTCTTACCACATCATCTAAGGTGCAAAGCACCTCATGGCGGGCAATGGCCTTGGCATCTTTCGGATTTTTGATGCCGTGGGCATCATTCATATAAGGTGGATTGCTGGTGATCACATCAAAAGAAGCCAGCGCAAACCTGCTTCCGGCCTCCTTGATATCTCCTGTTACGATCTCCACCTTTTCTTCCAGGTGATTGTATTTCACACTTCTCCTGGCCATATCCGCAGACTCTTCCTGGATCTCAAGGCCGGTAAAGTGCTTTCCTTGCGTTTTCGCCTCTAAAAGAATGGGGATGATACCGGTTCCTGTTCCCAGATCCAGCGCCTTTTCTCCCGGCTTTACCACAGCAAAACCAGACAGCAGCACTGCGTCCATGCCAAAACAGAAGGTGCCTTTTCTCTGGATGATGCCGTAATGATTTCTCTGGAGATCATCGATCCGTTCATCATCCCTTAAAAGGATATTTCCTTCCTGTCTCCAGCTGTGTTCATTTTCATTATTTATCATTCAACTTTGACTTTCCTTCCCGCTTTTCCAGCGCTTCCAGTTTCTTTAACTCTGCTTCGTCCTGCTTTTCGCCGCCTTTGCCCTTCTTTCTTCTGGGCTTGAACTTTAACTGGTCTACCTTGTATTCACGGATCTCTTTTTCATCCTTATCTACTACTACGATCACCTTTACAGTCTGACGCAGCACATTTACACTGTGTACTTCTCCCCGCAGGCCGTCTGCAGTGGTAACTGTATCGCCGATTCCCGGCAGCTTGCTGTTTAATACCTCATAGGTCTCTTCCTCGTTTTTCAGACAGCACATCAGTCTTCCACACACACCGGATATCTTGGTCGGATTTAAGGACAGGTTCTGTTCTTTTGCCATTTTAATAGAAACCGGGATAAACTCAGACAGATAAGAATGGCAGCACAGCGGTCTTCCGCAGATACCAATTCCACCCATGATCTTGGTCTCGTCCCTTACACCTACCTGACGCAGCTCAATACGGGTCTTAAACACACTTGCAAGATCCTTTACCAGCTCTCTGAAGTCAATTCTTCCGTCTGCTGTAAAGTAAAACAGCACCTTATTATTGTCAAAAGTATATTCCGCATCGATCAGCTTCATTTCCAGGTTGTGCTTTTTGATCTTTTCCTGGCAGATCTTAAATGCTTCTTTTTCTTTCTCTTTGTTCTTTGCCTCAATGGCACGGTCCTCATCTGTTGCCATACGGATCACCGGCTTAAGAGGCGGTATTACCTTTGTCTCATCTACTTCTCTGTTTCCAAGAACTACATAACCGTATTCAATGCCTCTGGCAGTTTCTACGATCACATGATCCCCAATCTTTATCTGACGGTCTGCGGGATCAAAATAGTAGATCTTTCCGGCAGCCCGAAAACGTACTCCGATTACTGTTAACATTTCTCTTACTTTATTTCCTTTCCTAAAAACACCACTAAAACTTGTTTAGTTCTCTTTCATGGTCAGAAGTAAAAGCTCCATGACCAGTTCCATATTTACATTGGCATCCAGACGGACTCTGGCCTTGTCAATGGCCTCCAAGATCCGTTCCAGCCCTTCATAACTGCTTAAAGACGCCGCCTTCTTCACTGCGGAAAACTCATCCTTGAAAATGAGAAGGTTTAAGTCTTTGGTTGTTTTATACATCAGGATATCACGGTACCACATCTGCATAAAATTCAGACATTCCTTAATATCCGTATTGTCATCTTTTAATTTGCGGATCACATCCAAAAGCTGGGAAATATCCATTTCCTTGATCTCTTTTAACAGCTTTAAAATCTCTTCATACATCATCTTAAAGTCCTCTGACTGGGCCAGATGAATTGCTTTGCCCAGATTTCCTCTTGCAAATGCACTGTATATTTCTGCCTGAATTTCCTTTACCTGAAGCTTTTCTTCCAGATAATCCTTCACAACAGAGTCTTTTAATGGTTTCAGTTTCAGCTGCACACACCGTGAAAGAATGGTCTGTAAAAATGCATCCGGGTTTGTAGTTAAAAGCATGATCACTGCATAGGCCGGTGGCTCTTCTATGGTCTTTAAAAGGGCATTCTGGGCCTGCACTGTCATTTTCTGCGCTTCATCTACAATGTAGATCTTATACTGGCTGCTGTAAGGACGCACCATAATGGTATCATTGATCTGCTCACGGATATCATCTACACCCATACTGGCCGGTTTTTCATGTGTTACATAGATCAGATCCGGGTGGTTTCCTGAGAGGACCTGCTTGCAGGCATGACACTGCATACAGGGCTCTTTGCCACCTTCTTCACAGAGAAGAGCCATGGCAAAGGCATTTGCAAGGGTCTTTTTTCCCATTCCTTCTTCACCGCTTAAAATATAAGCGTGGGAAACTTTTCCCGTTGCTGCCGCATTCTGAAAATGTTCTTTGATCTGCTCATGTCCTAAGATGTCTTTAAATTCAAGCATGTGGCCACCTCCCCCGGTATCTTATGTACTCTATGATAACATAATTATTTTTTGATGTACACACTTTTTCCCTAGTGTCCTCTTGCCTGCTCCTGGTACTCAGAAGGCGCGATCCCCACTAATTTCTTAAACTGGGCGCTGAAATAGGCTGTATCCGAATATCCTGCAGCATCTGCCACTTCATATACCTTTAAATTCCCCTCTTTTAACAGTTCCATTGCCACCTTCATGCGGTAATAAGAAAGATAGGTGGTAAATGTATAATCCGTTTCTTTTTTGAACACCCGGCTTAAATAGCCTTCGCTGATCTGCAGCTGATCTGCCACCGTACTGATATTGATATCTTCTTTATAATGTTCACGGATCTGTTTGATCGCCTGCTCTACATACTTATTTTTCGCTTTTCTGTCTGCATTAAACCGGAAAACAGGCATTTCTTCCTCTTCTTTCTGCCGGATCCGGTCCCCTTCTTCTAACTGGGCAATGATCCGGGTCACTGCCTGCTCCAGATCACCGTCTTTTAATGGCTTTAGCAAATAATCGCTGACTCCCAGCTTCACTGCACTCTGGGCATATTTAAAATCCCCATAGGCTGTCAGGATAATGAATTTCGCCCGATTTCCCTGCTCCCGCAGCTTTGCGATCATTTCTACTCCGTCCATACGAGGCATTTTCAGATCTGTAACAATAATATCCGGTGAAAGGCGGCGGATAACCTCTGCCCCTTCTTCCCCATTAGCAGCTTCCCCGGCGATCATACAGTTTAATGCTTCCCAGTTAATGGTAAATATAATGCCTTTTCTGGCGATCTCTTCATCTTCTACCACTACTACTTTATACATCGTCCCCCTGCCTCCTTACTGGTAATCTTAAAGTGACAGTTGTGCCATCTTCTGTCACTTCTGCCTTCAGGCCATATTCATTTCCATAATATAGTTTCAGTATCCTCATAATATTGTAAAGCCCCAGATGTCCGTCCCGCTTCTCCGGTTCCGGACTGTTGATCCAGGCCAATATCTCCGGGCTCATACCCCGGCCGTCATCGGTAATGGAAATATTTAAAACATCTCCTTCACGGCCCGCGTAAATACAGATATAGCCATTTTCACAGCCTTCCAGCCCATGGATAATGGCATTTTCCACCAGTGGCTGTAAGATCATTTTCGGCACCAGACACTCCTCTAACTGGTCCGGGATCTCCTTTTCACATAAGAACCGGCCTGTAAAGCGGATCTTCTGCACTTCTACATAACTGTCAATAGTCTCCAGTTCCTCTCTCAACGGGATAAATGGCTTACTGGAAATGCTTTTTCGCAGTATGATCGCCAGATTTTCCGCCAAAACCGCGATCCGTGGTACCTGGCGGATCCTTGCTTCCCATTTAATCGTGTCTAACGTATTATAGAGAAAATGAGGATTTAGCTGGGTCTGGTATAATTTTAATGTTGTTTCGTTTAAGTCCTTCTGCCTCTGCACCTTATCTTCCAGGTACCGCCCCAGATCTTCTGTCATCTGGTTAAAGCTGCGGGTAAGACGTCCCATTTCATCATTGGACTGGGTATGGATACGGATAGAAAGATCTCCCTTTTTCACCTTTTCCATTGCTTCGTCTAATGTCTGTACCGGGCGGGCAATACTGCCTGTAAGTACGCCGGACACAGCCAGGCAGAGAAATAATCCCAATGCTGACAAGCACAGGCTGACAGTCCACATAGTCTGTACCGCAGGCTGGCTCATAGGCGCCTGGCGGCATAAGAGAAAATAAAAGCCGGTTTTTCCACCATGGCTTACCAGATACTGTTCCCTGTCATGGCCTGCGTCAGCCATTTTCCTGTTTTCCAGTATCCTCTCCACCATGTCACCTGTCTGGAGCTGGCTTTTATCCTGTCCGGAACAATACACTGTCCGTTTGTGAGTATCCAAAAGCAGCAGCACATCCCCTGATGATACCTCTGCCCCTAAAAGATCATCCAGATTTTCCCTTGTAAAATCAAAAACGATATAGCCGGTTTTGGCACCGCCTTCTGTATACAAAGGTCTTGCCCCCTGAAGCAGAATGTCCCCGTCTGTAATAGATAGATCCGGATCGGTCCTGTAATATACAATATCATCCGTTCTGGAAGCCTTTCTTAAAAGCCCCCAGAATACAGGCAGATCTTTTTCCTTTCCTTCTGTGTCCGTTGTATAGCGCAGATGTCCTCCTGCGTCATAAATGGAAAACCGGGCATAGCCGGAGGTCTCCTGAGTGGCCTGATACAAAGATAAGTACATTTCTCTCTGATGATCTGCTTCACTTTTTTCGATCATGATCCGGGCCGTTTTTTTATCCGCAGCAATGGTCTCACAGGCTTCCTCACATTTTTCAAAAACTGCTTCCAGCCTTGCCTCTGCCTTTGTGATCTGGGTCCGCCCTTCGTCTAAATTCTGCCGGTTAAGAGATGCCGTAAACAAACGGATCATAACCACACTGGAGCACAATAAAGGCACCAGAGCCGTCAGCAGACAGGCAAGAAAGATCTTTTTATGAAATGAAAGCTTATTTAATATCTTCATCTTTTTCCCTGCCTTTTTATCACTGTTCCTGTTCATGGGCCGGACCGGCCTTTTCTTCTATGATCAGCTTCCAGATATTTAAAACTTCCTGCTGTCTGGAAAATCTCTGTTTCAGATCTTCCTCTGACCTGTCAACCTCCACAGCCACATCTTCTGCCGGCTGGCGTAAAAGCTGGGTCTGTAAAAGCCATTTTGTATCATGGCAGGTGGTGTAGGTTACAAATGCTTCGGAAGCAGCCAGATTTAGGCTTCCTTTCCGGATGGCAGTTCCGTCTTCAAAGAAACATTTTCCTTCTTCCAGATCGATGTAATCTACATCCTGGCCTGCAGCCAGCATTGCTTTTGCCGCCTCCTCTGAGGTAACTCCAATGGAATAGCGGCCGTCAGAAATGCCCTGTTCCACCTCTTTAAAGGTCTCTGGCATCTGATACTGCATATTTTCCCCTAAAAGATCCAGAAATTCTTCTTTTTCACTGTTTTTTACTGCTTCTGCAAGAACGGAAGCAGCCATATCTGACTTAAGAGGATCCGGCACTGCCACACGGCCTTTCCACCGAGGTTCTAACAAGCTGTCCCAGCCTGTAGGCAGCTCTCTGTAAGTCACTACATTGGTATTATATAAAATAACAAAGGATACCGCCGAATACCCGGTCCAGGCATCTTTATCTGTCTGCCAGTACTCTTTTCCTTCCTCTAAAGCATCTGCACTGACTCCAAAGGCCACATCCCAGTCTGCTTCCTCTTTTTCCAGCTGGGAAAGCATCTCCTTTACAGAGCCAGTTTCTACCTTTACATTCCAGCCGGTACGCTCCTCAAATTCCTTGATCACCGGCTCCCATTCTTCCCTTTCCTGGGCAGTAAATACAGTCAGAGCATAGTTTTCCCCAGCTGCCTGTTCCGGCACCGGATCGTCAGCCCGGCTGCAGCCTGTAATGGCTGTTCCAGCCAATATTGCAGCCGCAGATACCACAGATAAAAAGAACAGGGAACGCCCTTTTTTGCATTCCCTGTTGAAAAATTTATGTGTTTTATATACTGCATTTCTGTCTGCTTTTCCTGTATACATGCTGCGGTGCCCCTTGTTTCTCTCTGCGCTCTATAAACTTAAGCCCCCTGCGCTGACGCGCTCTACTGTCCGCTCACGCGGACGGGTTGTTCGTTCCTTTTAGTATACCAGAAAAGTATTTACATTTCCACGCTTTTACAGCCCCAAAAACCTCTCAAACACTACGCAGGCCCGGACCGCATCTTCCTCTTTTTCCATTTCACAGAAGATACGAAGCAACGGTTCTGTTCCGGAAAATCTGGCGCTTACCCAGCCGCCATTTTTAAAGTAGACCTTGCAGCCGTCCTGATAAGAAACTCGTGATACTTCAAATGGCAGTTCCGGAAGCTTCTGCTCTTCTAACAGCACTTTCTGGATCCGTGCTTTTTCCTCTGCTGTAAAACGGTAGCTGCGCTCTTCCATATGAGTCTCACCGTACTGGTCCTCAATATCCTTTACGATCTCAGAAAGGCTCTTACCAGTCACAGCGATCATTTCTACCAAAAGGCTTGCTGCATAGATACCGTCTTTTCCATGGATATGGCCCTTTACAGTCAGGCCACCGGAAGACTCCCCGCCGATAATGGCATCTGTCTCCTGCATCTTTGCGGAAATATACTTAAAACCTACAGGCACTTCATAACACTTCTGGCCAAAGCTTTCTGCCACCTTGTCTAACATATGGGTGGTTGCCAGGTTTCGAACTGCATCACCCCGCCAGCCTTTATATTTCAGAAGATAATAATACAGCATAACTAAGATCTGGTTAGCGTGAAGATAATGTCCCTTATCATCAATAACGCCTAACCGGTCCGCGTCACCGTCTGTTGCAATACCAATATCGCAGTAGCGGTCCAGCACATAGTTCTGCAGGTTCTTAAGGGTATCTTCCGCCGGTGCCGGCATCTTGCCTCCAAACAGCGTATCATGCTGGGCATTAATGG
Source organism: Enterocloster sp. (assembly GCA_050872205.1). GTDB lineage: Bacteria > Bacillota > Clostridia > Lachnospirales > Lachnospiraceae > Enterocloster. Next base: position 2,818 of record JBNMGK010000074.1, on the reverse strand, counting down.
TCTCTACCGTACATCTTGCAACTGCCAGAATGGTGCTTAAAGCCGTCAGGCTGACACCATACATAGGATCAACAGCTACTCGCAGATCTCTCTTTCGAATGGCATCTACATTGATCACAGATAAGATATTATCCAGATATTCATTCATTGGATTGATCTCTTCTACAATGCCCTGTTTTACCAGCTCTGTATAGCTTGGCGGCGGCATCTGCCCGTCCTCTTCGTGGCATGGTGTATACAGTTTTTCCGCCTCTAACAGCCATTTTTCAATGTCCTTGGTCTGAAGCTCATCTGCGTCTCTTCCACCATATGTAAACACCTTGATACCATTGTAGATCGCCGGGTTATGGCTGGCAGTGACCATCATTCCATAGTCCAGTTCATGTTTCATCACATAAAACATTAATAACGGCGTTGGCGCGCTGCGGTTTACAAACTGTACGTGGATCCCCTCTTTTCCAAGGATCTGGCACGCCCAGATCACAGCCTCTTTGGAAAGGAAACGGCGGTCATAGCCGATGACCACGCTTTTTGTATCCTTATGTTCTGCCTTCATTTTCAGGCACATGGCCAAAGCCAGTTTCTGTATATTCTCTTTGGTAAACTCTTCTCCGATAATCGCACGCCAGCCACCAGTTCCAAATTTTACCATTTGTGTGTTCCTCCTGTTTAAACGATCGATACCTTGCCCTTACTTACCTTTAAGAAGATAAGAAGTGAAATAACTGTACTTACGGTCAGAATAGATGCCAGAGCTGCCGCTGTACCAAAGCTGTTTCTTACAACCTCTGTATAAATAGCTACAGAAATGGTACTGGTCTTGCCGCCGTAAAGCATAACGCTGGAAGACAGCTCATTGATACAGGTGATCCAGCTTAAGATCGCTCCGGATAATACGCCAGGTGCCATTAATCTTGCTGTCACCTTGATAAATGTCTGCATAGGTGATACTCCAAGGCTGATAGAAGCTTCTTCTACGCTTGGGTCCATCTGCTGTAAGAAAGCACTGCCGGAACGTACCGTATAAGGCAGTTTTCGTACAACAAAGGCGATGATCATGATCACTGCGGTTCCTGTAAGGATCACAGGTTCCTTGTTAAATGCCACGATCAGGCTGATACCAAGAACTGCGCCTGGAATTACGAACGGGAACATGATCAGCAGGTCCATTAACTGTCCTGCAAAGCCCTTCTGGCGCACAACGATATAGGAGATCAGCATACCAATGATGATGATAAATACAATGGCAATGGTTGAAAATACAAAGGTATTTCTGATATTGGTCCACAGACGATTGAAAATAGTAATATAGCTTCCCAGGCTGAAGCCCTTCTTAAATCCTGTAAAGTCGCTCTTAATAAAGCTGCTGACGATAACTACGATCTGAGGAAGGATACCGATAAATGTAACCAGCATAACCGGGAATGTTGCCAGGAAACGCTTTACTCCGTGAAGTTCTTCTTCCTTTGGCGGACGCATGGCAGTCATTACATAATTTTTCTTTGTAACAAAATGCTTCTGCACCAGAAGGACTGTAGTAGAACAGAATACTACTACTACAGAAAGAGCACTTGCCAGGTGGGCATTTCCGCCGATCTCACTCATGTACTCATTGTATACAAGGACCGGAAGTACCATATAGCCTTCGCCAATGAGCATTGGAGTACCAAAGTCTGCCAGACTGGTCATAAATACCATAATGGCTCCAGCTGCAATAGACGGAAGGACTACCGGCAGTGTAATGGTCCACAGTCTGCGCAGTTTGTTGCTTCCCAGGTTCTCTGCTGCCTCTTCCAGACTGGAGTCAATACTTCCCATAGCACCGGAGGTATACAGATAAACATAAGGAAACAGTTTAAAGGTAAATACCAGGATAATACCCAGTTTTCCATAAATACTTGGAAGGTGGATACCAAACTGGGAAAACATATTGGTCACCAGACCAGAACGTCCAAATAACATGATCCAGCTGTAAGCACCGATAAATGGCGGGCTCATAAGGCTCATGATGATAAAAATATGGATGAACTGCTTGCCCCATACATTATAACGGGACATTACATAGGCAATGGGAACACCTACTACCAGTGTGGTGATCGTTGTTACCACAGATACAAAAATACTTCTTCCCAATGCAGAATAATAATATTTCTTGGTAAAAAATCGGATATAGTTCTCAAAGGTAAAACCGTCTACCTTGGTTGAGAAAAAGCTTCGGGTGATCAATGTACAGAAGGGATAGATCAGAAATACCAGCATAAATCCCACAACTGCCACTTTCACCCAGAACCAGAAGTCTAACTTCTTTCCGGAACCTACCATGAGATCACCTCCTGGGTCGCTGCATCGTATACGCCTACGGCACGGATATCAAAGTTTACTTTTACCTTTTGTCCGTCCGGGCGCAGTTCATGTACATCCTTTGTATACTCATTTAACTGTACAGTCTGTCCATTATCCAACAGGATCTCATATTCAATAAAGTCACCTAAGAAAGTGGAAATGGTAATGGTTCCCGGCAGTCCCTCTTTATCGTCAAAGAACAGCTGCTCCGGTCTTGCAGAAATAATGCCCTTACCAGTAAACGGCTTCTTTAAGGTACAGGTAATGGAGCATTCACCCTTAATATCCAGCACTGCCTGGCTTGGGTCATCTCCCTTAACATCACACTCTACAAAGTTGGAAACACCGATAAATCCGGCTACAAATGTATTTTCCGGCTTTTTATAAACTTCTTCCGGAGTTCCCACCTGCATAATATTTCCTTCCTTCATAACAGCGATCCGGTCGGAAATAGCCAGTGCCTCTTCCTGGTCAT
>JBNMGK010000295.1:0-3795 GCA_050872205.1 Enterocloster sp. | reverse complement strand
TCCCTCATAAAAAACCGGTACGCATTATCAAATGAAAGTTTATCCACTATTTTACGGCTGATCCCATGTTCCACCAGGTATTCCCCGTAGACAGCTGCGCCGTAAGGTGTTCCAATAGAAGGATCACAGGTCACACCGCCATCTAAGTCCATTCCCCATGCGATCACATCTTCACCGCCCAGCTCCAACATCCTGTCAATAAGGCGCAGCAGCTGTTCCTTCTGTCCGGCTCCCAGATCATCCGGCTCTGTAAGGAATTTGGAATAAATATTGATACCGCAAAGTCCCCCTCTTGCCACAATCTCCTTAAACTGATCATCCCGCAGGTTGCGGCTGTGTCCGCATAATGACCTTAAATTAGAGTGGGATGCTACAAATGGCTTTGTGGAACAGTTTAACAAATCTTCAAAACCGGCGTCATTTAAATGGGAGCAGTCTACGATCATCCCCACTTCTTCCATGCGGCGGACCACTGCTTTTCCAAAATCTGTAAGGCCCATCTCTGACTGAGAACCGCTTCCCAGTTCATTGATTCCATTCCAGGTCAGCGTCATCATTTTAAAATTAAGCTTCGCAAAATGATCCACATTTTCCAGCTTTCCCCCTAATGCGGCCCCGCTTTCAATGGAACGGATAAACGCCCATTTTCCTTCTTTTAAAATAGTATCCAGATCAGACATATCTTCTACCAGAGCTGCCCGATCTGCCACCTTTCCTACGGCTTCTTTCATATACTCATAATAGCCGTCAGTAAAATCTACTGCTTCCTGACCTCTTAAATGGTCCGGCAGCCATACAGCAAGGAACTGTACCGCTTTTTCCAGCTTTTCCTGTCCTTTCATGGTAAACTGGGTGGTGCTGTTATCAAAGGTCTGGTTATTCTTTTTTAACGCTTCAATAGTATCGCAGTGTAAGTCAAAAATCTTCATGATATCCTCCCCTTCGCCTGCTTCCTGTACCACATTTATAATAAGCCTGCAGGCGTATCACTCTCTTTTTATAGTTTACACTGCCCGGTTAAAAATTAAAACCCCTGTTTTTTTGTGCTTCGTTCATCGATCATTTCATACAGCTTTTTTAATGCCTCTCTGATCCCGCCTACCTCATTGATCAGCCCCGCATCCACAGCTTCCTGGCCTACAAGCACTGTTCCCAGATCTCTTGTAAGCATTTTTGTGTTATGCATCAGCGCCCTTAACTGGTCATAGGCAATCTCTGCGTGAGTGGATACAAAATTTAAAATACGGTCCTGTATCATTTCAAAATATTCATAGGTCTGGGCCGTACCAATAACCATGCCGCTCATGCGTACCGGATGTATCATCATAGTACCAGAGGGCACGATAAATGAATGATCCGAAGCCACTGCCAGAGGAACACCAATGGAATGGCTGCCTCCTAACACCAGGGATACCACCGGAATGCTCATAGACGAAATCATCTCCGCAATGGCAAGCCCGGCATCCACATCGCCGCCGGAGGTGTTTAAAAGGACCAGCATTCCTTCGATCTTTGCGTCATCTTCGATCTGAGCCAGCATAGGAAGCACATGATCGTATTTGGTGGTTTTTGCATTTCCTGAAGCATTTTCATGACCTTCTACTTCTCCGATAATAGAAAGCAGGTGGATCCGATGTTTTCCCTCATTTCCTTCTAAAGTCATCTGCCCCCAGTTCTTCAGGTGGGCATCTTCTTTTTCTTCAATCTCTTTTTCCTGCAGCTTTCTCTCCTGTAACGGAGCTGCCGCTTTATTTTCCCATTTTGTTATCTTTTTATCCTTCTGATTTTTACCCATAAAAAAGACCGTCCTTTCTGTATCTGTATTCCAGTTACATAAGGACAGTCTTTCCTGTTTTTGCATATTTTATTTATCAGTCCTAGTCTAACATACTGCGGATCGCTACCGGTGTACGGTAATTCCAGGTAGAGGTCTTGATACCGCTTCGGCGGCTGGCTGCATGGACGATACGGCCATTTCCAATATAAATAGCTACGTGGTTTACCTTACCGTTGCTGCCTGCATAGAAGATCAGATCTCCAGGCTGCATATTAGCAGAAGTTACTTTTCGTCCCATCTGTGCCTGGGAACCGGAATAATGTGGCAATGATACACCAAATTTTTCCATGACTCTCATGGTAAAGCCAGAGCAGTCAACACCATTTGTCAGGCTGGTTCCGCCCCATACGTAACGGTTTCCAACAAATTGAAGGGCGTAATTTACAAGCTGTGAACGGCGGGACTGTTTAGAACTGGAACCACCATTCTTGGAGGAACCGGAGCTATTATCCTTTGCAGGAGTAAACTTAATGGCTTCATTTAAAGCATAACGTACTTCTACGTTGTTATCACGGGTAGAGATATACGCCTTTTCATCTCCGTCCTGGCCACCGTCTTCTTCATCTACAGAGCCTAAGTCGATCTGTACCCAGCCATCCTGCTGGTCTACTACCGGGTAACGCTCATCTTTGACGATCTGTGTCCAAATCTTGGAGTCTGTATTCGGTTCCACGCGGACATTTAATACATCTGTTGTAATGATGGCCATCTGAGTGGCATTCTGCATTGCCAGATCTTTTGCCTCCTGACCCGTTGCGATTAGTTCCGGGTCTGCAGCAATATAACCAGTTACAGTGCCGGATTTGATCTTGTACCAGCCATCCAGCGTTTCAATAATATCACCGGCTGCCTTACTGGTCAGCTTACCAATTACATTATCATCACCTTTATTTTCCGGAGTACTGCGCACATTCATATAACCGCTCTTTTTAAAGATAACCAGATTGTCATACTGGTTAATCGCCTGTGCCTTCAGATCCAGCTTACGGCCTTCATTTAAAGCATATTTTACCTCACAGTAATCCGCAGAAATGTAACCGCTATTGATCTGTACCCAGCCGTCTTCCTCAGAAAGAACCTCATAGCGTTCTGCCGGAAGTGCCTGGCCTACAATATCTGCGTCTGTGCTTGCTTCGCTTCGGATATTCAGATTGTCATTTTCTGTCATGATAATGGCACGTTTCTTAACAAGACCTTTTGCCAGTTCTTTTGCCTCATCCCCTGTTACCAGGTACTGACTGCTGATATAGCCTTCAATACCACCGGAAGTGATATGGCTCCATTCGCCTTCTTCTCCAAGGACCTCGCAGGCACCATCTCCGGAGATCTTTCCTATTATATTGCCCTTCATATCAGGAGTTTCACGAATATTTACATATCCGGAAACCTGGACAATCCCCAGATTCTGGTAAGCATCAATAGCATCCTGTATCTCCTGCTCTTCTTTTGCCTTTTCTTCCTCTTCTCTTGCAGCATTGGAAGCGCTGGCTGCTTCCAGTCCGGTTCCCGGCTCATCAATGACGTTTTCACTGCCGCCACGTGCCACCCGGTCTGAAACCGCTGACTTTACATTTACTACTGCCAGTACGATGATACCCATCAGCACCACCGCTGCTATAGCCATCAGCAGATATCTGGGATCCCATTTCTGATTTCGATTTCTTCTCGCCTTGTTCAGGCGGGATACGTAATCCTTATTTTCACTCATTGCTATTTCTCCTGTTATTGCTAAGTACATTCACAGACACGGCTGTAACATGCCTGCTTTCTGCGCAGCCTTTTGCGCACTTTATGTATGAGTATAGCATAAAATCTCTCTTAAAAAGTGAACAAAATATTAAATATATTAAAAATTATTTAAAAAATATTGCCCGAAAAGGCTATATACCGTATGTATACATCCCCCTCGGGCAATAAATCCTATTTTCTATTTTGCCAGCATCATGCGGTCATTGGAG
>JBNMGK010000359.1:0-2962 GCA_050872205.1 Enterocloster sp. | reverse complement strand
CTTTTATACATCCGCATCTATCTTTTAGGACTGCCTGTGATCTTTCTCTACAACTTTGAAGCTGCCATTTTCCGCAGCATCGGTGATACAAAGATCCCCCTTCAGGCGCTGGCCTTTTCCGGTGTTTTAAATGTAGCGCTGAACCTGCTTTTCGTTGTAGTATTTAAAATGACCGTCAACGGCGTTGCCATTGCCACTGTCCTTTCCAATGCAGTCAGCTCCCTTATCTTATTCGTAAAGCTGATGCATACAGACAAATGGGTAAAGATCCATGTAAGCAAGCTTGGGATCCACAGGCGCTGTCTCATAAAAATCCTGCAGATCGGACTTCCAGCCGGTATCCAGAGCGCTGTCTTTAACATTGCAAACGTAGTGATCCAGTCTGCGATCAACAGCCTTGGAACCCTTGTGATCGCTGCTTCCAGCGCTGCCTACAACATTGAGATCCTTGTATATTACCTGTTTAATGCCTTCAGTCAGGCCTGCACCACCTTTGTAGGCCAGAACTACGGCGCAAAGCAGATCGACCGTTGCAAACGCACCCTGATCTTGTCCCTCATAGAAGATACTATCGTATCCGTATCTGCTATCCTGCTGATCCTTGGATGCGGAAAGTTTCTGCTTTCCCTCTTTAACAGCGATCCACATGTCATCGACATTGGTTATACCCGCCTGGTGATCATTTTCGGTGCCTATATTTTCAGTATGCTTTACGATGTAATGTCCGGATATCTGAGAGGTTTTGGCATCTCCTTTGGACCTGCCGTTTTGACCACCCTTGGAGTCTGCGGAACCCGTGTAGCCTGGGTCTACACCGTCTTTCCAAAAAGCCGTACCTTTCACACCCTTTTAATGGTGTACCCCGTCAGCCTGTCCATTACTGCAGTGCTGATCTTTATGGCACTGTTAGTGTGCCGGCCGGCAAAACGTTTTCAGCAAACGCAAGATTAAAGGACTAACGTTTCTTTCAGACACATAACATTCAAAAGCGCCGGTCAGGTAACTGCATTCCTGAACACGGCGCTTAACTATAAAGGCTGATCCTGTTTTATATTCTTTATAATACAGCATCAGCCATTTTCATATTTACCATACATTTCAAAATGTACCTTATGTTCTGGGATTTCAGACAATTCCCGTCCCTTTGGATGTACAGCCGGTACACCAATCGATAAAATCGCCTCCAGACAATATTCCTTTGGATAGCCTAAAATATCTCTCAGATATTCCTCTGTAGATCTGCCGTCCGGTGCCTGTCTTAAACGCCCCTGGATCCAGCAGCTTCCAAGTCCCAGATCGTGGGCCATATTGTGCATATTGGACATAACAATGGAACAATCTTCTGTCCATACGTCTGTCTTTCCAGGATCCGCGATCACAACGATCGCAGCAGAAGCGCCTGCCAGCATTTTCGCAGAGCCTACACGGCACTCAGACATTTTTTCAAGTGTTTCTTTCTTCTGTACTACGATCAGTTCCCATGGCCGGATATTTCGTCCTGAAGGAGAAAGCAAACCTGCCTCAACAATAGCTCCCAGTGCTTCCTTAGAAACCCCTTCCTCTTTATACTGTCTGATACTCCGTCTATGCTTTAAAAGATCTAAAAAACTCATCAATGCAACCTCCTGTAAATGATCATCTATTTCTCTTCTTCAGGATAAGTAAAATTCCAGGACTTTCTAAACTCCGTCATCATATCCATTACATCCTTCGTATAGTCCAGATGCATACAGGAAACATCCCCGGCAATGGCCTTTTCCATATCAGAAAGCTCATAAGCCAGTGCATCCTCATGCACCCCGGCCTTTATCACCTGAGTCTCTCCGCTTTCCGCGTTCACGATCTTCGCCTCCCAGGCTCTTGGATATTCCATAACTTCAATATAACCCTTTTCACAGGAGACCATGCCCCTCTTTGGCTGTTTCGAGTGCAGAGACAGCATCACTGTAGCCATCTGACCTTCCTTATTGCTTAAAAGCAGTCCTGCCTGCTCATCCACACCTGTAGGCGCCGCCTTCATCTGGGACAATAACTGATCCGGCTTAGAATCCATAAACCACCGGATAAAAGAAAGGGCATACACCCCAATATCCAGCATGGCACCTCCTGCCAGGTTCCGGTTAAAGAAGCGGTTCTCCATGTTATATTCCTTAAAACTGCCAAAATTCATAGTGATCAAGTTCACCCGTCCCAGTTTTCCAGAATCCAAAATCTCCCTCAGTTTTTTATAAACCGGCATATGGAAAATGGTCATGGCCTCAGCAACAATAACTCCCTTCTCCTTCGCCAGTTCCAACGCTTCATCCAGTTCCCCACTGTTCAAAGTAATAGATTTCTCCACCAGAATATGCTTTCCGTTCTCAATGGCCTTTTTCATAAACTGGATATGAGTATTATGAGGTGTAGTAATGTAGATCACATCCACTTCCGGATCCGTGAACATTTCATTAAAATCCCTGTACACCTTCCCAATCCCATACTTTTCTCCAAACTTTACAGCCTTTTCATAAGTCCTGTTTCCTACTGCATAAAGCTTTTTTCCATTTTTTTCCAGAGCCACCGCCATTTCATTGGCGATCACACCTGTTCCCAGTACAGCCCAATGGATCTCTCTCATTTTATGATCTCCTTCCTGTTTATAAAAGCCCTGGCAATATTCACTGCCAGAGCTTTTAATCTTTATAATCTCACTTTTTATTAGTCCCGATCATTCAGATAACCTGGTTCATTATAAATAAGAGCCATAAACTCCACATCAGAATCAGAATTATTCTCAATGCTGTGATACTGTCCTACTTCAATAATGCAGCAGTCACCAGGGCCAACCTTGGTCACAGACTTGTCATTATCAATAAAATCTGCCTCGCCCTTTAAAATATAATAAGGCTCAGTGTCATGTACATGCTAATGCCAGCCTACGCTTGCACCTGGAGGAAGAACTACCTTTGCGTACAGTCTGCCG
>JBNMGK010000430.1:0-2195 GCA_050872205.1 Enterocloster sp. | reverse complement strand
ATCCTGTATGCCTTTAATGTAAGCAGCTCCGGATCCCCAGGGCCTACTCCAATTCCATATAATTTTCCCATTTTTTCCCAATTTCCTTTTATTTTTCTCAATAGAATCATTTTAACAGCACATAACTGCCACAGCAAGAAGATTTTATGGTAAGATAGACCTGTTCTCATAATACGTTTAGGGAGGAATTATTTATTATGAAAAGATCAATGAAACTTCTGGTTGCGGCTCTTACAGGAACTTTAGTTTTAAGCGGCTGCGCAGGAAACTCTGACAAGCAGGCATCTTCTGCTGAGACTACTGCCGCTGAAACTGCTGCCCAAACAGAAAGCTCCAAAGAAGCATCTGTCGAATCCACTGAAGCTTCCAAAGAAAGTACTGACCAGTCCGGCGAAGCAGCTGAAAACGCTTCCGGCGCTGCTGTCCGCGTTGGCTCTTTAAAGGGACCTACTTCTATGGGCCTTGCTGAGTTAATGGACCGTTCTGAAAAGGGCGAAACAGAAAATGACTACACCTTTACCATGGCCGGAAAAGCTGACGAGCTGGTTGGTTCCATTGCAAACGGCGATCTGGACATCGTTTTAGTACCTGCCAATGTTGCAAGTATCCTGTATACAAAGACCCAGGGCAATGTTAATGTGATCGATATCAATACTCTTGGGGTTCTCTATGTAGTTGCTTCTGATGACTCCATTTCTTCTATGGAAGACCTAAAAGGAAAAACCGTTTACATGACGGGAAAAGGCACTACCCCGGAATATGTAATGAACTATCTCCTTTCTGAAAATGGTCTCGCTGACGGGGATGTAACTCTGGAATTTAAGTCTGAAGCTACAGAAGTTGCTTCTGTATTAAAAGAAGATCCATCTGCTGTAGGTGTCCTTCCTCAGCCTTTCGCAACTGCAGCCTGCATCCAGAACGAAGCATTAAAGCCGGTTCTTGATCTGACTGAACAGTGGAACCTTTTAAATAAAGAAAACGGAAGCCAGTTAGTTACAGGTGTTACCATTGTACGCAGTGATTTCTTAAAGGAAAATGAAGAGGCAGTAAAACTGTTCCTGGAAGACCACAAGGCATCTGCTGCCTATACCAGCGAACATCTGGATGAAGCAGCTGAAATGGTTGCAGCTTTAGGTATCGTTGAGAAAGCACCGATCGCAAAAAAGGCTATGCCAGCCTGCAACATTGTGTGCATCACAGGGGAAGAAATGAAATCTGCTCTCTCCGGCTATTTATCTGTTCTGGAAGCTGCTGACGCAAAGTCCGTAGGCGGCCAGTTACCAGGTGACGACTTCTACTATCTTCCATAAACCATAACAAACTTACAGGATCCTTTTCCTATTACTTCAATGAAAAATCAGATGAAAAAATATGGAAAAAACTGGGTCTGCTGGCTGATCTGGATCGGGATCTGGCAGCTGGCAGACCTTTTTATCCACAACAATGTTATTTTTGCCGGTCCTTTGGATATGGCTCTGACACTGGCTGAACTGCTGCGGGACAGTGATTTTTGGCTAAGCCTGATTCACTCCGCTCTTCGGATCTGCCTTGGCTTTTTAAGCGCCTTTTGCCTGGGGATCCTTCTTGGAAGCCTCGGCTGGGCCTTTCCTATTGTAAAAGAATTTTTAAAACCGCCTATGCTGATGATCCGCTCTGTGCCTGTGGCTTCTTTTGTCATTCTGGCACTGATCTGGATCGGATCGGAAAATCTGTCGGTTTTTATTTCCTTTCTGGTAGTTGTACCTATGATCTATGGTGCCACACTGGCGGGACTTGAAAATATGGATCAGAAGCTATTGGAAATGTCCCAGGTCTTTTCCATGCCATTTCTTAAGAAAGTGCGCTATCTCTTTATCCCCGCTGTCCACCCTTATCTGGTAAGCAGCTGCCGTACTGCCCTGGGAATGAGCTGGAAATCAGGGGTTGCCGCAGAGGTGATCGGTATTCCCAAAGCTTCTATTGGCGAGCAGCTTTATTACACCAAGTTATACCTGGATACCTCCGGGCTTTTTGCCTGGACTTTTTCTATTATCCTTATAAGCGCAGTTTTTGAGTTTGTTTTTCTTACATTATTAAAGAAGGTGCGACACTGATATGGAACAGATCATAATTAAAAACCTGTCAAAATCCTATGGTTCCCTGAATGTGTTAAAAAATGTGAACCTTACACTGGACCGGGATAAAACCTACTGCCT
>JBNMGK010000458.1:0-1941 GCA_050872205.1 Enterocloster sp. | reverse complement strand
TGCATATCCTTTTTGCAGTAGCAATTGGTGGTTCCTGGGCAAAAGAGCGGGCTGGCGGCGCCTTTGCAGCAGTGATCGCATTTATCCTGATCAATGTAATTACAGGGGCGCTGTTTGGCACCACTTCTGATATGCTGGCAGATCCAGAGGCAGTTACCCATACACTGTTTGGAAAAGAGATCCTTGTAAATGGATATTTTACTTCTGTTTTAGGTGCTCCCGCATTGAATATGGGTGTATTCGTAGGTATCATATCCGGCTTTGTAGGAGGTACTGTTTATAATAAGTATTACAATTACAGAAAACTTCCAGATGCACTGGCATTTTTCAACGGAAAGCGTTTTGTACCTATGGTAGTGATCCTGTGGTCCGTGATCATTTCTGCTGTTTTAGCAGTTGTATGGCCGGTGATCCAGGGTGGTATCAATGCATTTGGCGTATGGATTGCAGGCTCTTCCACCACTTCACCGGTGCTGGCACCATTTATCTATGGTACTTTGGAACGTCTGCTTCTGCCATTTGGTCTTCACCATATGCTGACCATTCCTATGAATTATACTTCTTTTGGCGGCACCTACGAGATCATGACTGGCGTAAATGCAGGAAGCAAGGTATTTGGACAGGATCCTTTATGGCTTGCATGGGCCAATGACCTGATCAACTTTAAAAATGCAGGAGACATGGCTGCATATACAAATCTTCTTACAACCGTTACACCGGCTCGATTTAAGGTAGGACAGATGATCGGTGCTACCGGCCTGATCTCAGGTATTGCCCTTGCCATGTACAAGAGAGTGGATCCCGATAAAAAAGACAAATACAGATCCATGTTTTTATCTACCGTGCTTGCTGTATTTTTAACAGGTGTAACAGAACCTTTGGAATTTATGTTCATGTTCTGTGCACTGCCGTTGTATCTGGTTTATGCAGTACTTCAGGGATGCGCATTTGCAATGGCCGGTATCATTCACCTGCGTCTTCATTCCTTTGGCAACCTGGAATTTATTACCCGTATCCCTATGTCTGTAAAAGCAGGGCTGACAGGAGATCTGATCAATTTCGTGATCTGTGTGGTGGCATTTTTCCTGATCGGATATGCGGTGGCATATTTTATGATCGGAAAGTTCCATTTTGCAACACCGGGACGTCTGGGAAATTATACAGATGATGGAGCAGAAGAGGAAGAAAAGGGCAGTACAGAAACCGGAAACAGCCCAAAGAAGGATTCCCATGCAGAAAGGATCATTGCTCTTTTAGGCGGCAGGGAAAATATCATCTTAGTTGATGCCTGTATGACAAGACTTCGTGTAACTGTAAAAGATGTAAATAAAGTAGCAGAGCTTCCTGCATGGAAGGCAGAGGGAGCCTTGGGTCTTTTAAAGAAAGATAATGGCATCCAGGCAGTTTATGGACCAAAGGCAGATGTGCTGAAATCGGACATTAATGACATCCTGTAGATTTATTTGATATAGAAAGGCTGTAAAATGAAGATCCTTACATTAAATACACACAGTCTGGCAGAAGAAAATGCCACAGAAAAAATGGAATTGTTTGTCGGTATCCTGGAAAAAGAGCAGCCGGAGGTCATGGCATTTCAGGAAGTAAACCAGACTATGGCAGAACCATTTATAAATGAGAAAGAAGTTTGTGGATATCAGCCGATCAAAGGCTTTGAAGGGAAAATGCGCCGTGATAATTATGGTGCGTCTCTGGCAGAAAAGTTAAGGAAAAAAGGTCTTTTCTACTACTGGACCTGGATCCCTGTAAAAGTAGGTTATGATAAATATGACGAGGGACTGGCAATCTTTTCCCAAAGCCCCATTCTTTCTTCCTGTGTATTTAATTTAAGTGCTTCAGATGACTATTATAACTGGAAAACCAGAAAAGCTTTAGGGATACACACAGAAAAAGGCTGGTTCTTTACAGTGCATATGGGCTGGT
>JBNMGK010000126.1:0-6799 GCA_050872205.1 Enterocloster sp. | reverse complement strand
GTCTTGTCTTCTACTTCTACAACGTTTACGCCTTCTGCCTTTAACTCATCCAGAACCTTGTTCTCTGCTTCTTCAGAGATCTTGCGGTTGAATTCAGATGCATACTTTCCAGCTTCGGTCAGAACATCCTGCTGCTCTGGAGTTAACTTATCCCAAGCGTCATCTGTGATGATAACCTGGATAGCACCTAAGGTATGTCCATCAAGGATCAGGTTAGGAGCAACTTCTGGGAATGCGTTGGACTGATAGTTTGCGATTGGCTGCTCAGCACCGTCAACAACACCGGTCTGCAGTGCGGAGTACAATTCGTTGAAAGAAACAACCGTTGCGTTTGCGCCAAGTCCAGCTACCATACCGTTCATGATCGGGTCGTTGGAAACACGAAGCTTCATTCCCTTTAAGTCTTCAATACCATTTACTGGCTTAACAGTGAAGAAATGACGGAAACCTTCTTCTCCGTAGAACAGACCTCTTACGCCAAGTCCGTTGTCATGTGGTTCCATTAAGAACTCTGGAGCTAAATCGCTGTCTGCGAACTTCCAGAAATGTTCACGATTCTGGAATGTATAAGGTACGGACAGAAGAACGGACTTCTGTGCGCCGTAGCTTGTAAGAGCGAATGCGGAAATACGGGACATATCAATAGTTCCGCCGCCGCCAAGCATGGTATCCAGAACGTCGTTTTCAGAACCAAGAACACCACTTGCCTGCAGGTCTACTGTGATAGATCCGCCGGACAGCTCTTCTACTTTCTCCTTGAATGCTGTATCAGTCTGTCCAACAATGGTATCCAGTGGGTTAACCTCTGCCATTACCAGAGTAACTGCTGGTCCTACAGGCTCCCCAGCTGCTGCTGCCTCTTCTTTGGTCTCTTCTTTTGCCTCTGCTGCTGTGGTAGTTTCCTCCTTAGCTGCCTCAGTAGCTGCTGCTGTAGTAGCTGCTGTATCTGGGGATTTTAATCCACATCCTGCCAGTGATCCAGCTACCATAGCTGTGCAAAGTGCTGCGCTTAACCATCTTTTTTTCATGTTTTTACCCTCCTAATTAATGCGTTTTTCACATATGTTTTATGTTTTTTTACGCTTTCTTTATGCTGATTTCATTATAGGAGGAAAATCTTGTTCTGAACATGGTAAATATTTGATAATCCTAGTACAATTTTAACCTGTGTTAAAAAAGTACTATCCATTTTCACTGAAAACCTGATTTCTGTACTCCGTTGGACTCTGTCCTGTGATCCTTCTGAATACTTTGGTGAAATAATTGGAGTCTTCATAGCCTACTGCTTTCCCTACATCTTTCACGTTTACCGTAGGCTGCTCCAGCATTTTCTTTGCCATCTTGATCCGGTATTCTGTAAGATAAGATGTAAAATTCTGGCCAAAGCTCTGCTTGAACATACGGCAGAAATAGGGCTCTGAATAGTTCGTCTTCTCTGCCATTGTCTGTACAGAAAGATCATGCATATAGTTTTCACGGATGTGATCCCGTATCATTTCTGTCACTTTATTCATACGCAGGTTTTCATTTGCGTCATTATTTTCTTCTTCGTCTGTATACAGTTCTTCTTTCTGCCCGCTTCTTTCCTTTATTCCTGTCTCTTCAGAGCCTGGATCAGACGCTTTTTCATGGTTTTTTACCTGTCTTTCTTCCACCAGACGCAGGGCTTCTTCCAGCACCAGCATCAGCTCTTTTTCGTCCCATGGCTTTAAAATATAATCCAGTGCCCTGACAGTGATCGCCTTTTTTGCATAGGCAAATTCGTCAAATGCAGTAAGAAAGATAATACAGCAGTCTCTGTCTTTTTCCCGGATCTTTTCTGCTGCCTGTATCCCGTTGATACCTGGCATTTCAATATCTAATATAGCGATCTGGATCTTTTCTTTTTCATATATCTCCAGCGCTTCCCTGCCATTTTCTGCCTGAAAGATCTCACACTGTCCCTCTAAATTTTTGCTCAGTGTTTTAAAAAGGACCTTTCTTTCGATCATTTCATCATCTGCGATCAGCAGTCGGTACATATACTTCTTCCCCCTGTTTTTCTTCTCCCTGCGGTATCATCAGCTGTATAACCGTTCCTTTTCCTTCCCGGCTGTAGATCCGCAGATCTCCCTTTTCGTACATCATATGGACACGCTTGTAAATATTTCCCAATCCAATTCCGATCTTTGACGTGCGGCGTTCTTTCATAGCTGCCGACACCTCTTCGCAGCGCTCTTTGCTCATGCCAAGACCTGTATCTGTTACAGGAAGGATCAGCATTTTTTCTTTTTTCCAGATGCGGATATGCAGGATCCCTCCGCTTTCCTTCTTTGAAATTCCATGAACCACTGCATTTTCCACAAGAGGCTGCAGTGAAAGGGAAGGAATGATCACATTTGCCGCATCTGTTTCCAGATCCAGACTATATCGGATCCTGCTTCCAAAACGCATTTTCTGCAGGTACATGTAATCTTCTACGATCTTTAACTCCCGGTCCAGTGTTACCGTCTGCTCTATGGTCTTTAAGTTATAACGGAACAGGTTTCCCAGGCTTAAGATCATTTTTTCTGTATCAGCCGCGTCTTCCAGCTTTGCTGTGCAGGCGATCATATTTAAGGTGTTAAAAAGGAAATGGGGATTGATCTGGCTTTTTAACAGCTCCAGTCTGGCGCTTCCCAGCTGTTTTTCCATTTCGCTGCGCTCTAATTCCTCTTTATGGAGCAGTTCCTGCATCTCATTATTCTCTTTCAGCGTATCAATGTAGCCTTTTGTACTGTGTTTCATTTTATTAAATGCAGTGACCAGTTCTCCCATTTCATCCCTGTTTTCCACCTCCAGATCCGGCTGGCTGAAGTCATTGGCTCCAATCTTTTTTGCACTGTCTGCCAGCGTTAAGATAGGCCTTGCTATTGTATTGGAAAAAAGCTTTGTGACCTGTAAAGCCAGTATAGTAAGGGCTGCAGAGAACAAAAGGATCAGATACGGAATATTTCCAAAAAAGGACGATTCTTTCCTGTATTGTTCATTTCCCTCTGTAAGGGTCACCTGCACCAGACGCCTGGTATATTCCTGAAGGTATTCCTGCATGCTGTATACACGATACAGCTCATCTACAAATTCACTGCCTGTTTTGGAGCCGCCTGCCACATCATCCCGGTATTTTTGGTAGCTTTCATATGCGTTTTTCACACTCCAGGTTCTTGCGCTGCGCTCTATTCCCAGCTTTTGGGGATCAGTAGGCAGTGACCAGAGGCAGCGTTCTGTCCTCACGCAGGCTATCTGGTATGTGCTGCGGGTCTCTTCTCCTGAATTTCGTATGTACTGTTCAAAAGCTTTGATCTCCAGATCCAGTGCTTCCTGGAAATCGTGGCACCGTGAGTTATCACTTAATATCTGTCCGAAGCTTCCTAAGGACACTTTTGTGATCCATATGTTAAAAGAAGCGGAAAGAGCCATGATCAAAATGACCATGGCTGCAAAAATTCCTATTTTGGTTTTTATGGAGATCGTCATCCATAACTTTCTTAAAGAAGGACGCATGATAACCTCCTGCTTTGTTACTTTATTGTTTTATCTGAGAAGCTTTATATGCTTAAAAGCCTAATGTTTTTTACTGCGGCCCCGCTTTTTGGCTGCTCTGAGAGCGGCTTTTTTAGAAGCCGGAGTGGATTTTTCCGGTGCTGCCGGTATTTCCACAGCTGGTGCTGGTGCCGGAACAGGATCCTGGACCGGATCCGGAGCTGTTTCTTTAACAGTTTCTTTTACCGGTTCCTCTGCTGGTTTTGCCGTCAGCTTTGCAGGCTCCGTTTTTGCAGTTGCAAGCTTCTTTGGCTCTTCCTTTTTAGTTTCCAGTTTGTGAGTCTCTGTTTTGGCTGTTGCTAATTTCTTTGGCTCTTCTTTCCTGGTCTCAAGCTTATGAGCTTCTGTCTTGGCTGTGGCTAATTTCTTCGGCTCTTCTTTCTTTGTTTCCAGTTTATGAGTCTCTGTCTTGGCTGTTGCCAGTTTCTTTGGTTCTTCCTTCTTTGTTGCTAATTTTTTCGGCTCCTCTTTTTTCGCCGCAGTCAGCTTTTTCGGTTCTTCCTTCTTTGTTGCCAGCTTCTTCGGCTCTGCCTTCTTTGTGGTCAGTCTCTTCGGGCTTTCCTTCTTTGTGGTCAGTCTCTTCGGGCTTTCCTTCTTCTCCTCTGGTGTACAGGAGAATACCATAAAGCTCATTGGCGGAATGTGGATCTCAATGGAGTTTTCTCTTTCATCCCATTCCATTTTCTTAGAAGCTTTTACCCGGCTGTTGGTACGGCCTTCGCCGCCGAATTCTTTGGCATCACTGTTGAAGATCTCTTTATATTTTCCTGCAAATGGTACGCCCAGGCGGAATTTCTCATGATCCATGTTATCAAAGTTGCATACACACAGCAGAGTTTCCTCTTTGCCTCTGCGTAAGAACATGATCATGCTTTCCTCATGGTAACTGCAGTTGATCCATTCAAAGCCTTCTGTGTCAAAATCCTGCTCATACAGTGCCGGATGTGCCTGATACAGCTTGTTTAACTCCCGGACATAGGTCTGCATATTCTTGTGCAGCGGGTATTTTAACAGATCCCATTCCAGGGACGCATTTTCGTTCCACTCATCGATCTGGCCATAGTCCTGTCCCATAAATAACAGCTTTTTGCCTGGGTGGGACATCATAAAGCCGTATGCAGCACGCAGGTTTTCCGCTTTAGCCTCTAAAGTCTCTCCCGGCATCTTACCCATCATAGAGCCTTTTCCGTGTACTACCTCATCATGGGAGAATACCAGGACAAAGTCTTCACTGTAAGCATAAAGCATGGAGAACGTCAGCTCGCCATAATTATTTTTACGGAAATACGGGTCGCAGCGCATGTAGTTGGTGAAATCATTCATCCAGCCCATATTCCACTTATAATCAAAGCCCAGACCGCCGTCTTTTGGATCACCTGTGATCATCGGCCATGCAGTAGACTCCTCTGCGATCAGGACCGCGCCGTTCTTTCTGCCCTTAAATACAGTATTTAAGTGCTTTAAGAACTCTACTGCTTCCAGATTTTCATTTCCGCCGTAAATATTTGCTACCCATTCACCGTCATTTTTGCCATAATCCAGATACAGCATGGAAGCCACTGCATCCATACGGATACCGTCTGCATGATACTTTTCAGCCCAGAACAGTGCATTGGCAATAAGGAAGTTGGATACACCAGGACGGCCATAATTATAGATCAGTGTGCCCCAATGCGGATGAGATCCCTTTCTCGGGTCTGCATGTTCATAAACACAGGTTCCGTCAAAGCATGCCATTCCAAAGGCATCTCTTGGGAAATGAGCCGGTACCCAGTCTAAGATCACGCCAATGCCCTGTTCATGCATATAATCCATGAAATACATGAAGTCATCTGGCGTACCATAGCGGCTGGTGGGGGCATAATAACCTGTTACCTGGTATCCCCAGGAAGCGTCCAGAGGGTGCTCCATAACCGGCAGCAGTTCCACATGGGTATAGCCCATATCTTTTACATACTCAGCCAATTTTACAGCCAGCTCTCTGTAGTTGTAGAACTCGGAACCAATGATATCTTCCCCGTTTTCGTCCTTGGCGATCTCTTTTCGCATCCAGGAACCTAAATGGACTTCGTAAATATTGAAAGGCTTGTCCTTTGTATCAGAAGCAGCCCGCTTGTCCATCCATTTTTTATCTTTCCACTGATAAGTGTTGATATCCCATACAATGGATGCATTATTTGGACGCAGCTCTGCATAATTTCCATAAGGGTCTGCCTTCATCATAGGCAGTCCTGCCGTGGTCTTGATCTCATATTTATAGAGACATCCCACCTTCAGTCCTGGAATAAACAGTTCAAATACGCTGGCATCCCCTTCGCCTACCTTACGCATCTGGTGGCGTCTGCCGTCCCATAAGTTAAAATCACCTACTACGCTGACACGCATGGCACATGGCGCCCATACTGCGAAATAAACACCTTCTACCCCGTCAATGGTCATTGGGTGAGCGCCCATTTTCTCATAAATATCGTAGTAAATGCCTGCTCCGAATTTCTTTAATTCCTCTTCTGTAAACTGAGGTCCGAAAGAATAAGGATCATGGATCTCTTCTTCTGTCCCATTGTCATAAGTGACAAGTAAGGTGTAAGCTGTCACTGTTTTTCTTGGGATCAGTACAGCATAAAAACCTGCCTCATCTGCCAGCTCCATGGGATATTTTCTGCCTGTTCCTGTAAGTTTTACAGTAATGGCAGCTGCTGTAGGGATAAATGCCTGTACTAATAAGCCTTCTTCTGTTACATGTGGTCCTAACATTCTGTGGGGATCAGCTGACTCGGAATAAGTCAGTTCCTCAATCCCTGCCCAGTCCATAAGATCATATAATTTCTGTTCCATCTGCGTGCCCCCTTTTAGCGAAAACAACATCTATTTATTATAACTGTTTCGCCCGTTCTGAAATATTCTGTCTGAAATTGATCACATCATGCTCATATTCCTGATCCATAAGCGGTGATGAGATCATAAAATCTGCGCTTGCCTTATTGTTTGCAATGGGAATATCGTAAACCTGTGCAATACGCAGCAGTGCCTTTACATCCGGATCATGAGGCTGTGCTGTCAATGGGTCGGAGAAGAAGATCACAAAGTCGATCTGTCCTTCTACGATCTTGGCGCCCACCTGCTGGTCGCCTCCCAATGGACCGCTGTTGTATCCCTTTACTGGAAGACCGGTATAATCAGTGATCATCCTTGCAGTTGTTCCGGTTCCGCATAAGAAATGTTTCTCCAGAATGGATTT
>JBNMGK010000380.1:0-2631 GCA_050872205.1 Enterocloster sp. | reverse complement strand
TGTTATATGTAACAAACCTTATAACTTTACAGCAGTTTCAGCTCATCAAACACAGCAGCCAGTCTTGGCGGCATAGCCTCTACCAGCTTTTTTGACATCTTTGCAGGTGAGTCCTTCATTCCTGTAAGGACCCATTTGACTGTCATATAAACAGAACCTCTGCAGTACATTTCCAGAAGGAACTGCATATCTTCCCCTAAAGGTCTGCTGGTCTTTCGCCCGATCAGATCCTGATAGAACTGTAAGATCAGTTCAAAATCATGTTCTTTTAAGGAGTTGCGGTCATCACTGCGGAAAGCCTCTGTAAAGAACACTTTCTCATTGACGATAAATTCAAATTTCTGTGTCAGGCTCTCTCCTACTGTATGTCCCATGCCGATCTGCTCAAAAGACTGAAGCACCAGCTTGTCAAAGTACCAGTTGATCAGATCGTATTTATCTAAAAAGTTCCGGTAAAAGGTCTGTCTGGCAACGCCGCAGCCTTCTACAATATTTTTTACTGTTATCTTGTCCACCGGCATCTGCTTCATGCATTCTTTCATGGATGCTGCCAGTTTGTATTTCGTTTTTTCCTGCTTTCCCGCCGGTTCCATGCTTTCCTCCCACTATACAACTATGCTATCTGCACGCTGGCAGAATTTCAGCACAAGGCCCCCGGCATGTGATCTCACATACCGAGGGTCTTTCTTTTTCCTTCTAACCCTATTTCTATCATACCAGAAACATTGGGCTATGACTATCTGTTTTTCAGCTATCTGTTCTTGAAAATGGAGATGATGGCCTGCCACATCTGTACCAGAACGTTCCACATTCTCTTTAACGGACCTTCATTTGCCTTCTCTGTCTCTGCATCCGTTTCCTTATGGTTTTCATCATCCAGACTGATCTCATCTGTACGCAGGACTACCTGTAAGGTCTTTGGAGCCGGGTTCTTATCGGAAGTAAAGGAAACCTTATCCTCTGACGGATCAATGAATAAGAAGCGGTTATCGGTGTCGAATTTATCCAGCTGCTCATCCATAACATCTTTCATGGTACGGCCTGCGGTTCTTACGCCTGTGGTGCTGTCTAAGATGCTGAGGCTCTTATCAAGGAGCTCCATACTGCCTCTTAAGCTGTTCTTTGCAGCTTCATCCATATCGCCGCTGGTGGCCTTTAATGTATTCTGCACAATGGTCATGGTGCTGACGCCCTTGTTCATGGCATCGGTAGTGCGGTTTACCAGCTCAGAAAGATCATCTAAGGAATCCTGCAGATCCGGATAATACATATCCAGGGAATCGTGAAGAGCAGTCAGGTCTTCGATCATCAGATCCATGCTGTCTGTGAGATCTGCGCCATATTCTGCTGCATCTCCCACATTGTCCATAAGATTGGAAGCAACCTGGGTAAATTCACGGCTGTCCTTGTCGATCTTAGTTAACATTTTATAAAGAGTTACCAGATCAACGCTGGAAGAAGCCGTTACCAGCGGTACTTCATGTTTTTCAATGTGAGCCCGGCTTAATGTCTGGGTATCGCCGGCATCAGCTTCATCTGCTGTATCAGTGCTGTCCGTATCATTTGCACTGTCTGCTGCGTCAGAGCTGTCTGCATTATCACCACTGTCTGCTGTGTCAAAACTGTTATCTGCTTCTGCTGCATTGTCATCTGCATTGGAAGTATCGCCTGTTGTATCAGAACTTTCTGCACTGTTCTTATCTTCTGCTGCTGCATCTGTATTGCTGCCCTTGTTTTCTGTATCATCATCCTGATCATCCACAATAGTCCTTGTATCCACATCTTCCAGATCACCAAGATCCATATCTGCCAGATCCGCATCATAATCCTCCAGACTTGCGATCAGCTCTGGAAGTGCCTCCAAAATCGTTGTTGTCTGCACCTGGAACTGGGCATTATTCTGGATCAGCCATGCCATATCTTCTCTCACATCATCTAACTGTTCCCCTACAGACTGGGAAGTGGTGCTGATATTGCGGAGACGGTCATACATTTTACGCAGTGGTTCCTGCATATCTCCCATGGTATTTACAATATCACCCATGCTGTTATGTACCGTCTCTGCCGCATCCTTAGCTGTCTGCAGATGCGGGACCAGAGTTTCTAACTGCTGTGACAATGCTGTCAGTGACTCTAAGGTCTGGTCATTTCCTGCTAAAATACTGTCTTTACTGGCACTCCATTTCTGTCTTGCGGTTTCGGCGGAAGAAACACCGGACTGCACCTGGTTGATGCCGTCACGCATGGATTCTACAGATTTTGCCATCTGCTCCAGACTGTCGTATAAAGCATCTCCTGCATCTTTCCATGTATCCTTTGCCTCTTTTAAATCTTTAATATGGTTCAGATCATCAATGGTACCAGGTGCCATTGCCATGATCACACCGGTAGTCTCAAAATTGTCTGTACCAATACGGACAGTGTAATCTCCTTCTTCACCAGGAAGAGCAGAAAATACAACTCCTGTAGTAGATCCAAGGCTCTGGATCTGTGCCCCATCTGCGTCTACGCTGTAGCATTTAGACATATCCACCGGAACTGTCACCATTAACATCATGTTGTTGCGGTAATACTGGTTTGCATTATCATTTGGCGTAGCCTTTACATTGATCTCGATCAGGCCGCTTGCAC
>JBNMGK010000272.1:0-4028 GCA_050872205.1 Enterocloster sp. | reverse complement strand
TTATGAAAATGGAGTTACAGATATTTTGATCCTGGAGCGGGAAAAACAACTAGGGGGAATTTTGCGCCAGTGTATCCATGACGGTTTCGGACTGGCCCGCTTTAAGACCACACTCAGCGGCCCGGAATATGCCCAGAAATTCATTGATCTGGCAGAAGAAAAGAAGATCCGTTATCTTACAGATGCAACAGTTTTGGAGATCTCTGAAGATAAGGTAGTTACAGCAGCCACTCCCGCCGGTCTGAAACAGTGGAAAGCAAAAGCTGTGATCCTTGCAATGGGATGCCGGGAGCGCACCAGAGGAGCACTTGGAATACCAGGAGAGCGTCCGGCAGGTGTGTTTACAGCAGGCGTTGCACAGGCATATATGAACCTTTATAACCGCATGCCTGCAAAAGAAGTGGTGATCTTAGGTTCCGGTGATATTGGAATGATCATGGCCCGCAGACTGACTTTGGAAGGCGCCCATGTAAAGGCAGTTTTTGAGATCCAGCCATATCCAAGCGGTCTGCCAAGAAACATTGAACAGTGCTTAAATGATTACAATATTCCATTGTATTTAAGCCATACAGTTACAGAGATCCATGGGGATAGGCGTCTTACCGAAGTAACGGTTTCCAAAGTAGATGAACACATGAAGCCGATCCCTGGGACGGAAGAGGAATACAGCTGTGATACCCTGATCCTGCCTGTTGGCCTGATCCCGGAAAATGAACTTTCACTGGATGCAGGAGTAACACTGGATGGAAGGACAAAAGGCGCCACAGTAGATGAATATTTCCAGACGGACCGGCCGGGAATTTTTGCAGCCGGAAATGTACTCCATGTCCATGACCTGGTGGATTTTGTATCCATGGAAGCGGAAAAACTGGCAGACTCTGCAGCACGGTATATCAAAGAGGGAAAACTGCCTGCATGTGAGATCCAGGTAAAGACTGATAAAAATATCAATCATACTGTTCCACAGAGGATCTCCGGTACAGAAGACTGCTGTCTGGCGCTGCGTGTGAACCGGCCGTTTAAGGACTGCGCTTTGGTGGTAAGCCAGAATGGAACAGAAATTGCCCGTAAAAAGATGAAAAAAGCTCTTCCTGCTGAGATGATCCATATAGATCTAAAAGCAGAAAAACTGAAAGAGCAGGTAGATCTGGAGGTGAAGGTAGAATGGTAAGGGAATTTACATGTATCATTTGTCCAAATGGCTGTGAGATAACAGTGGATTATGAAATACAGGCAGATCAGACCGTGGAGATCCGGAAAATAGAAGGAGCTACCTGCAAAAGAGGAGCAGAATATGTAAAACAGGAGCTGACAGATCCAAGGAGAAACATTGCCACCTCTGTACTGGTAGAAGGGGGAGAACTGCCTCTTGCCAGCGTACGCCTGACTGCCCCGATCCCCAAGGCACGTATTTTTGATGCAATGGAAGAGATTAAAAAATGCCGTTTAGCAGCACCGGTGAAGGCGGGGTCTATTGTGATCAAAGGAATATTAGGTTTCGATGCGGATGTGATCGTGACCAAGAACGTGGCGAAAGCATAAATATTAAAATCCCATATTTTTATATAGGAGCAGCTGACCGATTCGGCTGCTCCTTCTTGCATTTTTAAAGAGGCTATTATATGATGATACCAGAGTCAAAAGGTCGAAAATCCGACGCAAGCTTGCTTGCAGGAGGATTTGTGACCTTGGGACCCGCCAAAAACATGAGTAAGTAGCCATTTTTTGAAGAAAAATGAGCGGATTACGAATGTTTTTGAGGATTGCGAGAGTGCAAAGCACGTAGCAATCCGGTATCATAGCTGAATTGATGCGAAGGAGAACTAAAATGTCAGATAAACGTGTTGATTATATTACATGGGATGAATATTTTATGGGAGTTGCCAGTCTTTCCGGCAGACGTTCCAAAGACCCCAGCACCCAGGTGGGGGCATGCATCGTAAGCCAGGACAACAAGATCCTTTCCATGGGCTACAATGGCTTCCCAAAGGGCTGCTCCGATGATGAATTTCCATGGGGCAAGGAACATGAGCTGGACGATCCGTACAACGCAAAATACTTCTATTCCACCCACAGCGAGTTAAATGCCATTTTAAATTACAGAGGGGGAAGTCTGGAAGGAAGCAAGCTGTATGTGACCCTTTTCCCGTGCAATGAGTGTGCCAAAGCCATTATCCAGGCGGGCATCAAGACCATTATCTACGGCGGGGATAAATATGCCCATACACCGGCTGTAAAAGCTTCCAAACGCATGTTAAACGCAGCAGGCGTCCGTTATTACCAGTACCAGCCAACCGGCCGCAAGATCGAGATCGAGGTATAAGATATAAAATGAAGATCTTACTTGCAGCGATCAACGCAAAATACATTCACTCCAATCTGGGGATCTACAGCCTGAAGACTTATGGGGAAAAGATGTTAAAAGAGTGGGGGCTGGCAGAAGAGGCGGAGATCTCACTGGCAGAATACACCATTAATCACCAGATGGAGCAGATCCTTCAGGACATTTACAAGCGGAAACCAGATGTGATCGGCTTTTCCTGCTATATCTGGAACATTTCCTATGTGAAAATGATCCTGGCAGACATAAAAAAGGTACTTCCAGATGTAAAAATATGGGTAGGCGGCCCGGAAGTCTCTTATCATGCAAAAGAGTTTCTGAAAGAAGAACCGGCAGTGGACCTTGTAATGATGGGAGAAGGGGAGATCACATTTTCCCACTTTCTGAAAGTATTGTTAACAGGCGAAAAATTGGCACAGGTTCCCGGACTTATGCTGCGAAATGATGACGGCACCTTTACAGATACAGGCTTCCGCCAGGTAATGGATATGAGCCAGATCCCATTTCCCTATGCTTTTATGGACATGAAAGAGCTGGAACACCGCATTATCTACTACGAAAGCAGCAGGGGATGTCCCTTTTCCTGCGCTTACTGCCTGTCTTCCATTGACAAACGCTTGCGTTTTCGCAGCCTGGATCTGGTTCTGCCGGAGCTGGAATGGTTCCTGCAGGCGAAAGTGCCTCAGGTGAAATTCGTAGACAGAACCTTTAACTGCAAAAAGTCCCATGCAATGGCGATCTGGCAGTATATCCATGACCATGATAATGGCGTCACCAATTTCCATTTTGAGATCGCAGCGGATCTGTTAGATAAAGACGAACTGGATCTGCTTTCCACCATGCGTCCGGGACTGGTACAGCTGGAGATTGGCGTTCAGTCTACCAATGAAAAAACACTGGAGACGATCCGCCGGAAGACAGATATTGAAGAGATCCGCCAGATCACAGAAACCATTAACAGCTGGCACAATATTCACCAGCATTTAGACCTGATCGTGGGACTTCCATGGGAAGATCTAAAACGTTTTAAACAGTCCTTTAATGACGTATATTCCATGGAGCCGGAGCAGCTGCAGTTAGGCTTTTTAAAGATATTAAAAGGCTCTTATATGGAAGAACTGATCCCGGACTGTGACTTGCTTTACAGTGCCGCGCCGCCTTATGAGGTGCTGTGTACCAAATGGCTTTCCTATGGGGACGTGCTGGAATTAAAAGATATCGAAGAAATGACGGAAGTTCATTACAACAGCCGTCAGTTTACCTGTACTTTAAAAGAACTGGAAAAGGAATTTGATACTCCTTATGAAATGTTTTCCTTTATGGCAGGTTATTACAACAAAAATCATTTGTTTGGTATCAGCCACAGCCGCATTGCCAGATATGAGATCCTCTGGAAGATAATACAGGAGAGATTGGAAAAAAATGGAAAATGTGAAACTCAGGCAATGGCAGAAAATGTTAACATTTCTGAAAAATTAGAATTATACCGTGACCTGCTAATGACCGACCTGTATCTTCGTGAAAATGTAAAGAGCCGCCCAACCTTTGCAAGAGATTTAAGCAGTTCCAAAGACTTTGTCCGTGAATTTTTCCAGAAAGAAGAGAAAACTCCGGAGCATCTGTCTGGCTATGAAGGCTACGACTCCAGACAGATGGCCAAAATGGCCCATTTAGAGCCATTAAGAGA
>JBNMGK010000032.1:0-15286 GCA_050872205.1 Enterocloster sp. | reverse complement strand
TTAAGTAAGGATGAGATCAACCAGTCTGCCATCCAGACCTACAGCTACAAGGGAAAACAGGTGTGCATGCCATTTAACAGCTCCACCTTACTTCTGTACTACAACAAGGACGCATTTAAAGAAGTAGGACTGGATCCTGAAAATCCGCCAGCAACGCTGGATGAGATCGCAGATGCATGCGAGAAGCTGACTGTAACAGAAAACGGCCAGGTAACACGCTATGGATTTAACGCAGTGTTAGACCGTTATGAAATGGTCAATCTGGTAGGAAATCAGGGAGAAGGAACTTACTTTGGCGATAATGAAAGCGGACGTTCCGGCCTGATCACCAAACTGACCTGTGAAGAGCAGATCGGAAACATCTTTAAAGCATGGGAAAAGATCGCAAAAACAGGTGGATTTAAGTATACCTATGACAACCAGAACGAAGAGTTTGCAACTGGCTTAAATGCCATGACATTAATGTCTTCTGCAAGAATCGGTTCTGTAACTAAGCTGACTGCTGACAACGGCTTAAACTGGGGCGTTGCAAAGCTGCCAAATGTAAACCCAGATGATAAGGGCGGTGCATGCATCGGCGGTGCTTCTTTAGCAATGTTTAACAATGGGGATGACGCAAAGGCAAATGCTGCATGGGAGTTCATTAAATATGCGGCTTCTGCACAGACACAGTCTACCTGGAGCCAGGCAACCGGCTATCTGCCAATTAACTTAGGAACCAAGGATTTAGACGAGTATAAGGCATTTGTAGAAGAAAGCCCTGCAGTTGCAACTGCATTAGAGCAGTTTGAATCCTCCAATCCAATGGTTCAGGAGCCAGTTATGATGATGCAGGGAAGCATTGACTCTGTGATCAAAGATGCTTCTACTTATTTATGCGAAGGAAGCATGAACGCAGAAGAAGCAACCAATTATGTGATCGAAGAGTGCAACAAGCTGTTTGATGAGTACAACCGTTCCAACCAGTAAGTAAGATATGTTTTAACCTAATATAAATGAGATGGGATACAGGCCGGGAAATGCCTGAAAATGGTTTCCCGGCCATGAAGTATCCGGCAGTGGAGACAGGAGAGCAAAGGTGAGATTATCTACATCAACAAACATTTATTTTAACAGACCGGATCACACAAAAGCAAAGATCGAGGATTCCGTCCGGCTTTGCGGGGAAGCAGGATACCGTGTTATGGATATGAACTTTTATGACTGTACTTCTTTTAAGCTTCCCTTTGTAACGGATGAATGGGAATCCTGGATACATGGCATCTGTGATGTTGCAGATCAGTATCACATAGAATTCAGCCAGGCACATGCTAATTTTTACAATTTCTGTGATCCCAATGCGGAGAATAAGGAATTTTTAGACCGCATGGTCCTTCGCAGTATCGACTGTGCAAAAATACTGGGAGTCAAATGGCTGGTGATCCATGCAGGAACGGATTTTGCATCACCTCGTCTGGTGCGCTCTTCCAAGGAGAAGAACATTGAATATTTTAAACCGGTGATCGAATATGCCGCTAAAAATAACGTTGGAATCGCCATTGAAAATCTCTGGGATCTAAATATTGCACCGTTAAGACGTTATACCACTACGGCAGAAGAACTGGTGGATTTAGTAGATGCCCTGCATATGGACTATGAAAATGTAGGTATCTGCTGGGATGTAGAGCATGCGGATATTATGAAGCAGGCCCAGGTTCCGGCTCTTAAAATGATCGGAAAAAGGCTGAAAGCCACCCATATTTCCGACAATGTAGGAATTAATTATGACCATGTACTTCCGTTTTCCGGTTATACAAACTGGGCGGAGTTTATGAAATTATTAAAAGAAATTGAATACAGCGGGGATTTTACCTATGAGATCCACCGGTACACCTCACAGATACCGGATGCACTGGTCCCGGCTGCCTTAAAGTACAGTGTAGAAGTTGGAAATTATCTGCTTTCACTGGCAGAATGAGATAAATAAACAAAGATTAAATGTAAGAGATAAAACAAAGGAGAAAATAGATATGATCGAAAATGCACTGATCCGTCAGGTATTAAGCTTACCAGAACTGATCGAACAACAATACAATGACTTAGAGCCAAAGGCGAGAAAAGCCCTTACCACACCGGAGATCTTCGGTATCCAGCGTATCGTCCTTACTGGCTGCGGCGATTCCTATGCAGCAGCTCTGGCAACAAAACATGCTTTTGAAATGCTTACCAACCTTCCATGCGAAGTAGTACCGGCCATTGAATTAAGCCGTCTTTATTCCAGAAAGCAGTTAGGCTTTGCTCCCTGCAATCCACTGGTGATCGCAGTCAGCAACTCCGGAAGCGTTGTCCGTGTGGCAGAGGCTATTCAGGCAGCAAGAAAGCACGGTGCTTTTGCTTTAGGCATTACGGGAAAGAGAGAAAGTCTGTTGGGACAGAGCGTAGATAAGATCATGGACTTAAACATTCCTCCTTTTGAGGCTGCTCCTGGAACACGTTCTTATATGATCTCTGTTATGTCCCTGCTGTTAGTTGCTATCCGCATTGGTGAAGTAAGAGGCTGCTACACTATGGATGAGGCTATGGACATGCGCTTTGATATGGTAGCACAGGGAAAGGCTCTGGGTGAGCTGCTTCCTGATATGTGCAGACAGGTTTACGATATTGCTGAAAAATGGAAAAATATGGAAGCTTATGACTTCGTAGGAACTGGTTTTGACTATGCTGCTGCATGGTTTGGACATGCAAAGGTATTTGAGGCACTGGGAAAATACGCCATGCACATTAATTCAGAAGAATGGCTCCATATGAATTTCTTTATGAGAAATGTAGACAAGATCGGAACCATTATTGTTGCAAACACTACCAATCCGGCTATGAGCCGCAACAAAGAACTGATCAAGTTTGCCCATGACCTGACCCGTCCGTTAATGGTGATCACAGATGGAGGTAAAGAAGATTTCGGGGTAGACACCAACTATGTAAAGGTTCCTAAGACAAAATATGCCATTAACATGCCATTGACCCAGTTTGCGCCTATCTGCCTGTTATGTGGTTATATCATGGATATGATCGGAGAAGAGGACGGCAGAGGCTGCAAAGGCGTATGGAAGATCGCAGACGGTGCAAGATGCATCCGCGAAAGTGAAATGATCGTACTGTAAGGAAGGGGAACATTATGTTAAAAAAGATAAATATTTCTACAAAAAAAGATGATATTTTTGAGATCACTTCTGATGTAAAGAAAATCGTGGAAGAGTCCGGTGTAAAAGAGGGAACCTGTGTAGTGTACACACCTCATACTACAGCAGCTATCGTAGTTACCTCCCGCATGGATCCAGACGGTTTTGATGATCTGAGAGATGAAGTAAACCGCCTGATCCCTACAAGAATTGATTTCAAGCATCAGTTTGACACTCCTTCTGATGCAGCAGGACATATTAAATGCACTCTTTTAGGAGTGACCATGACCTTTATTGTAACAGAAGGAAAGCTGCTTTTAGGCGGCTCCCAGGGCATTTTCTTTGAGGAATTTGACGGACCGAGAAACAGAAATTACTTTGTAAAAGTAGTAGAAGGCTGACAAAAGGGCAGAAAGGATACATATGAAAAAAATAATCTTAGACTGTGATCCTGGAATGGATGACTCCATGGCTATTGTCATGGCAGTAAAATCAAAGGAACTGGATGTAAAAGCCATTACAACGGTAAATGGAAACTATCCGGTAGATGTAACAGCAGTTAATGCATTAAAAGTGCTGGAAATGCTGGTAAGAACGGATATTCCAGTTGCAAAGGGAAGGCCGGAACCAATGTTTCGTGAAACTCCAAAGGATCCATTTACCCATGGAAAAGACGGTCAGGCAGAGAATTTCCTGCCAGATCCCAAGA
The DNA here is from genome assembly GCA_050872205.1 of Enterocloster sp. Classification (GTDB taxonomy): domain Bacteria; phylum Bacillota; class Clostridia; order Lachnospirales; family Lachnospiraceae; genus Enterocloster. The sequence goes on along the minus strand of JBNMGK010000032.1, from coordinate 11,419 downwards.
CACCTTTAAGCGAAAAACATGCCATTGACATGATCATTGATGTGGTAAAGGAAAATCCGGGAGAGATCTATATTTTATCTACAGGTCCTATGAGCAACATTGCCATGGCTATGAAGAAGGCACCGGAGATCAAGTCCATGATCGCAGGGATCTACGCTATTTCCGGTATGTTCGGCTTAAATAAATATGCATTCGCAAACGCAACTGGCGATACACCGCAAAGTGAGTGGAATGTGTATGTAGATCCAGAAGCAGCATCTATTGTATACAACTCCGGTGTGAACCTGGTAGCCATTGGTCTGGACGTTGCAACTCATTTTGATGTAAATTTGACAGAAAATGATATTGCAGCTTTGGACAAAAGTGATAAAATGGAAGCAAGATTCCTCCGTCAGGCTATCCGATTTGTCAACGGAAGAGGCTTTGAGGCATATTGTACCGTCATTGACTGTATGGCGGTGGCTTATGCTATTGATGAATCACTGATCGAAACTTTTGAGGGAAGAGTAGGAATTGAGACGAAGGATGGTCTTACACTGGGAAATACAGTGGTAGATTACCGTCATCACCATGTATGGGAAGAACTTCCAAAAGTTAAGATTGCAAGAACCGCAGATCACCAGAGATTTTTAAATATGCTCATGGAGCTGGTTCTGGCATAAGGCACATTTTACGTGCATAAGATCAGGGAGGAATAAGATGTTTCAGAAAGAAAAAATTTATATTGCAGGGCCGGAGTGTTTTTACATTGGCGGTTATGATATGCTGGGGGCCATGCGTGCAGAGTCTATTGCAAAGGGCTTTGGAGTGACACTTCCAAATGACCACCCGCTGGATATGGAAAATCCGGATCTGAGGAAGCGTGCAGACAGCATTTTCGCAGATCTGAAGGCAATTATGCTGGATACCACCGTTGTGATCGCAGATCTGGAAGCTTACCGGGGCTCAGAACCGGACAGCGGAACCATTTATGAGCTGGGAATGGCATACGGAAAAGGCGCCAGATGCTATGGCTATACCAGAGATAAACGTCCTCTGGTGTGGAAAGACCAGAAATACACGCTGAAAGAGGGAAAAGTCTACGATGAGCATGGGAAAGAGGCTCCATATAAAGACCTTCCTTTCAGTCCATGTATCATTGCTTCCACAAAGATCGTGGAAGGAGATTATGGCGACTGCCTAAAAGCTCTGATGACCGACATTGAAGAAGAGCGCAAGTATAAGGGGCTGCGGGGCTATAGCGTAGATTATACCGCTGCAAAGACCTACAAGTCAGACCGGCCGGTGGTTTATCTGGCCGGGCCGGAACGCTATGATCAGGATGCAGAGGAGATCTATAAGAAGAGAAAAGAGTTATGTGCTTCTTATGGACTGTGTGCCTTTACACCGGCAGACTGGGCAGAAGGTGTGGAAAAAATGGATACGGACTGTCCTTATACAGCAGCTGCAAACCAGTTTGACAGCTGGCAGCAGCATGTGCGCAACTGTGATGCCATTATTGCAGACTTAAATGATTATCGGGGATATGAGTGCTGCAATGACGTGGCTTTTGAGTGCGGAATGGCTTTTCAGTTAGGCAAAAAAATGTACGGCTATGTAGATGATATCCGTCCTGCAAAGGAGAAGGTTCCCAATCTGGGAGAAGAACATGAATACAGGGATATGACCGGAGCTAATGTAGAGAATTTTAACTATCCGGTCAATCTTATGTTCTCCTGTTCCATGGATATCAGAGAGGGAAAATTTGAAGAAGTTATCAAAGAAATAGCAGCGGATCTGTGTAAGTAGTTAATGGTGGTACGAACGCGGATCAGTCCCGTTTCTGAGATAACTTCACAGAAGGAGGGGAATACATGGAAACTTTAAAATCTCTTACAGAACAGGTGTCAGCAGCCACAGGAAGCAAAAAAGCGGAACTGGTGCTGAAAAACGCACGTATTGTCAATGTATTTACCCAGTCAGTAGAAGAAGGGGATATTGCTATTGAAGGCAGACGTATTGTGGGGATCGGAACTTATGAAGGGGTAACAGAAAAGGACCTGAAAGGTGCTTATGTATGCCCAGGCTTTTTGGATGGACATATCCACATTGAAAGTTCCATGACCTCTCCGGGGGAGTTTGAGCGGGCCGTAGTTCCTCATGGCACTACAGCTGTGATCACAGACCCCCATGAGATCACAAATGTGGCAGGAGAAGCAGGCATCCGGTTTATGATGCAGTCAGCTGAAAAACTGGATCTGGATGTGTATTTTATGCTTCCATCCTGTGTACCGGCTACAGATCTGGATGAATCAGGAGCGGAGCTTCTGGCAGCGGATCTGGAACCTTTTTACAGAGAAGAAAAGGTTTTAGGGCTGGCAGAGGTGATGAATGCTTTCGGTGTGACTCACGGGGATAAAGGCTGTCTGGAAAAGCTGGTACAGGCGAGAGACTTAAAGAAAGCCATTGACGGTCATGCACCGGCCCTTTCTGGAAAAGAGTTAAATGCCTATGTGACTGCAGGTATCCGTTCTGACCATGAGTGTTCCGATTTTGAAGAGGCAAGAGAGAAGTTTGCCAGGGGCCAGTGGATCATGATCCGTCAAGGAACAGCGGCAAAAAATTTAAAAGGCCTTATGGGAATGTTTGAGGATCCCTATTATCAGCGGTGTTTACTGGTAACAGATGATAAACATCCGGGAGACCTGATCCGTATTGGTCATATTGATGCCATTATCAGAGAAGCAGTTTCCATGGGGGCAGATCCTATTCGGGCGATCCGCATGGGAACCTTAAATGCGGCCATGTATTTTGGGCTTTCAGACATGGGCGCAGTAGCACCTGGATATCTGGCAGATCTGGCTGTTTTTGATAACCTGAAAGATTTTAATGTAAAACAGGTATATAAAGGCGGAAAGCTGGTAGCAGAAAACGGAAAGATGCTCCACCAGAAAGAAAAAGTCACAGACTGGTCCACAGAGATTAAAGAACGTGTATTCCATTCCTTCCACAGAGGTCCTATTACAGTGGAAGAACTGCAGTTAAAAGAAAACGCAGGAACCCACCAGAGAGTCATTGACATGGTAGCCCATGAACTGATCACAAAAGAACGGATCGAAGAGTGGAAAGAACTGCCAGGCGTGGCTCCCGGCGTAGATATAAGCCGTGACATTGCAAAGCTGGCTGCCATTGAACGCCATAAAAATACCGGTCATGTGGGACTGGGCTTTTTAGGAAAATATGGCTTAAAGCGAGGTGCCGTAGCCACCAGCATCGGCCACGATTCCCACAACCTTGTTATCGCCGGAGTCACTGACGAAGACATGGTCCTCGCAGGCAATCGTGTGATCGAAAACGGAGGGGGTCTTGCCATTGCCCTTGACGGTAAAGTGTTAGCGGATCTGCCGTTGCCAATTGGCGGCCTTATGGCGGACGAACCAGTAGAAGTAGTAGACGAGAAGCTGGAACACATGAAGAAGATCTCCGTGGAACTGGGAATTTCAGAAGATATCGATGCTTTTATGACACTGGCATTTATCAGCCTGCCGGTTATCCCGAAACTGCGGCTGAATACATATGGAGTTGTGGATGTGGAGAAGCATCAGGTGGTGGAAGCCAGGTTTTAAAGCGAAAATAATACAGCAATTGAAAACAGTTAAAAATAATTAAATTCAATCAAAAAATCAATCGTAAATTTTTACGATTGATTTTTTGCGTATTTCTTCTTTCCTTGACGCTTACATTCACCTGTGTTAAAATCTAGTTAAGATTTTAAGGACAAAGTGGCAAATATTTTCAAATGGATGTATGACAAACTGCTAAGCCTTTAAGAGGGCTGGCAGCTTTTTTCGGCTAAGATGAAGACAGCAAAGAGAGCAGGTGCAGATATGGCGAAAAAGATCAAAATACGGAAGGTAAGCGCATGGACACTGTGGGTAACGGTGATACTGGCAGTAGTATTTGCTTTTGTTTCCATTCAGAGTGAAAAGGAATTTAAGGTCCTGCGGATGACCACAGAGCAGTATATTGTCTGCGAGAAGGCTGCAAAACAGCTTCAGGATGGCTCTGATTATCTCACAGAGCAGGTGCGTCTGTATGCTATCACCAGGGAACCTAAATACATGGAGCTGTATTTTGTTGAGGCCAATACACACCGCAGGGAAGAAGCTCTGGACAGTCTGGAAAAATATTTTGACGGAACGGAAATGTTTGACTCTCTGGAAGAGGCATTAAAATGTTCCCAGGAGCTGATGAATACGGAATATTATTCCATGCGCCTGGTATCTGAGGCAATGTCTGTACCAGAGGACACATGGCCTCAGGAGATAAAAAACGTGCAGTTAAGTGAAGAAGACAGTCTGTTGGGCAGAGACGGCAAACTGATCAAAGCCGGAAATATGGTCTGTGATGACAGTTATCAGGATGTGCGTACCAGGATCACTTCTGATGTTTCACGGTGTATGAATGGCCTTATTACACAAACAAGGCAGGACCAGGGAAGAGCAACATCTATTTTTTCTGATATGTATCTGAAACTGGAAGTCGGCATTGTACTCATGCTTCTCATCATGCTGTTTATCTGCTTTATGTTAAAGCATCTGGTAGTAAAGCCACTGGTGAGCTATAACGAAAGTATCAAAAAGGGAGAGATATTCCCGGTGATTGGCGCGGCAGAGCTTCAAAATCTGGCTATTACCTACAATAAAGTGTATCTGGAAAATCAGGAGACTCAGAGACTGATCCGCCACCAGGCAGAGCATGATGCCCTTACAGAGGCATTAAACAGAGGCTCCTATGAAAAGCTTCTTAACATTTACGAAACAGGAGATACGCCATTTGCCCTTATTTTGATCGATGTAGACATTTTCAAGTCTGTAAATGATACCTATGGACATGCCATTGGCGATGCGATTTTAAAGAAAGTAGTTGACTGCCTGAAACGGGCATTCCGTAGTATTGACTATGTCTGTCGTATTGGCGGCGATGAATTTGCAGTGATCATGGTAGATGTGACCAGTGATCTGCAATACACCATTGAAGATAAGATCGGGTATGTAAGTGAAGAACTGGCAAAGGCAGAAGGGGAAGTTCCGGCGATCACTTTAAGTGTAGGCGCTGCTTTCTCTGATCGGGAAAATCCGGGAGAGAGTATTTTCAAGGATGCAGATAAGGCGCTGTATCATATAAAGGAAAATGGACGCAACGGCTGTGCTATTTACAATGGTTCCAGTTCCATGGAAAGCATGGAAAAAAGTCCAGAAACTCCAGAAGAAAAGAACAAAGAAAAATAAATATTTACAAACAATCCATTCTGCTTTATAATATGCCCGAGGGAATGAAGTTCTCCCCTGGGAAACCTAAACCGCTTAAAGGATATAAGCTGATGACTTCTGTGATGAAATACTCACGGAGTCACCAGCTTTTTTTGTTGCCATGCATATGAAGGGGGCGCCATTGGCGCCTCCGCTGATTGCTGTGCATCTGAAAGAAGCTGTCAGTGGTAGATTTTGCAGATATGTGCAGTAAAAGCAATCCCGGGGAGTAAATACAGTATTAAAAAGGAGTAAAAGAAACATGTTGACGTCACTTGCATTTGTATTTTTACTGGGACTTGCCATGGCGGCCCTGTGTCAGAAGATTAAGATCCCGCGGATCATTGGTATGCTGGTTACGGGAATCGTTTTGGGTCCCTGTGTATTAAACTGGCTTTCAGACTCTATTTTGGGGATCTCATCAGAGCTGCGGCAGATGGCACTGATCATTATTTTGCTGAAAGCGGGATTATCCCTGAACCTGGCAGATCTGAAGAAAGTAGGCAGACCGGCTCTTATGATGTCCTGTGTGCCTGCAAGCTGTGAGATCCTTGCATTTGTACTGTTTGCGCCAATGATCCTGCATATTTCAAGAGTAGAAGCTGCAGTTATGGGAGCTGTTTTAGGCGCTGTGTCACCGGCAGTTGTGGTCCCCAGAATGGTACAGCTTATGGATACAAAGTACGGCACAGACCAGCGGATCCCCCAGATGATCATGGCTGGCGCTTCCTGTGACGATATTTTCGTGATCGTACTGTTTTCCACCTTTGTAAATATGGCTCAGGGCGGCAGCGCCCATGTAATGGATTTTGTTAATATCCCGGTATCCATTATTCTTGGGATTGCCTTAGGAGCTGTGGCGGGCTATGGGTTAAGCCTGTTTTTTGAAACTGCCTATGCCAGAGAACATTATGTGCGAAACAGTATGAAAGTGATCCTGATCCTTGGAATGTCCTTCCTTTTAATGTCCGTGGAAACCTGGCTTAAGGGTATCGTATCTGTTTCCGGGCTTTTAGCCGTTGTTGGAATGGCAGCTGTGATCCGGATCAAATGTGTTCCTGATGTGTCAAAAAGACTTTCAGAAAAATTTGGAAAATTGTGGCTGGCAGCAGAAGTGATCCTGTTTGTGCTGGTAGGGGCGGCAGTAGATATCCGCTATACCATGCAGGCGGGGATCGCAGCTGTTTTGATGATCTTTATTGGTTTAATGTTCCGGGCGGTGGGAGTATTCCTTTGCATGCTTGGCACTCAGTTAAATAAAAAAGAGCGTTTATTCTGCGTCATCGCCTATCTCCCAAAAGCAACGGTACAGGCAGCTATCGGTTCCGTACCCCTTGCAATGGGACTTTCCTGCGGTCAGATCGTTCTTTCTGTGGCTGTTCTGGCGATTTTGATCACAGCGCCTTTAGGAGCAGCGGGAATGGATCTGACTTATGATAAACTGCTGGTTCATTCTAAAGACTGACCGGAAAATTTATTTCTGTATTTTAAAGGAGACAGTCCATAGGCACTTCGAAACTGCTCAATAAAATGACTGATCTGGTTGTATCCTACATCAGCGCTGATCTCAGAAACTGGCTTTCTGGTATTTAAGATCAGGTTTTTTGCCATGTAAAGCCGGTATTCATTCAGGTACTTAATAGGAGACAGCCGGGTATATTTGCGGAACAGGTCAGTGCAGCGGTTTTTATTGATGATCCCGTATGCAGCGATCTGGTGTACAGTCAAAGGTTCCTGATAATGGTTATGGACAAAGCTTAACATGGACTGGAATAATTCCTGTTCTTCTTTATCAGCTGGGGTCTGGGTTTCTTCAAAAGAATGTACCAGTTCATCAAATACCTGGGAAAGAAAATTTACAATAGAAAAATAATCCATGGACTCACTGGCCTGGTTCAAAATACTTTCCAGGACGGCAGCCTGTCCCGGCTTTAAGATCAGAATGGAGCTGACAAAATTTTCATTTTCCAGAAGGGGACGTATATAATGCTTTAAGATCATGGGGTGGAAGATTTTCGGGGAAAAATTGATGCACAGGGAACAGGCATCTTTTCCGGTGGTGCGGGAGCTGTGAAGTTTGTGGTCTTTTACTAAAAGGATCTTATCGCCTGAAAGACGGAACGTGTCCCCATTGACACAGTACTCCAGTTCCCCTTTCATCACCCAGTTTAACTGCAGCTCATCATGCCAGTGAAAAGGAGTTGAATCACCAGCTGCAGCCTGGTAATTCTGGGAAAAAATGGAAACAGGAAAATCCTCTGAAAGAAAATTGACTTTTTCCTGCATGTCATCGGTTGTAGATATAACGAATTCTGTTCCGGCCTGATTGCATTTTGGAAAGGAAATACTCATGAAATTTCACGCTCCTTCAGTATGTTCTGTTGATAATTAAAAATGCTTTTTCTGATATGAATTTCCCAAAGTATATCACTTTTCAATGATTTTCGGAATAGTTCAATGATAAATCTGGTACGAATCTGATAAAATCAGTTTTATAAATGATAGAAACCTGAAATTTTAATGACTATACTTAAAATACAAAAAAGAGACCGGACGTAAGCTGCCGGAAAATGAGGAGGACATGATTATGGTATCTGTAAATGGAGAAAGATTACTGTCAAGGATCAATGAACTGGGAAAAATTGGAAAAGACGCAGAAGGAAGAAGAACCAGACTGGCTGCTTCTGATACAGAAAAAGAAGGAAGAGACCTGGTTTCTAAATGGATGAAGGAAGCTGGCTTAGAGGTAGTAGTAGACCGGATCGGAAATATTTTCGGTATCTGGGAAACACCTGAAAATAAGGATCAGGCCCCTCTTATGATCGGTTCCCACATTGACACCGTTATCAATGCAGGACAGTATGATGGATGTCTGGGAGTGATCTCCAGCATTGAAGTGATCAAAACCTTAAAGGATGCAGGAATGGTTTCTGCAAGACCTATTGTTGCAGCTGCATTTACCAATGAGGAAGGCGTCCGCTATTCACCGGATATGATGGGTTCCCTGGTTTACGCAGGAGGAATGGATGTAGAAGAGGCACTGGATGCAGTAGGCACTGACGGTACTATTTTACGGGATGAATTAAAGCGCATTGGGTATGAGGGAACCGTAGAACCTGGATTTATCAAGCCATATGCATTTGTAGAGCTGCACATTGAGCAGGGACCGATCCTTGACCATGAGGGCATCCGCATTGGCGCAGTAGAGAACCTTCAGGGTATCCACTGGCAGAGAGTGACCATTGAAGGCGCTGCAAACCATGCAGGAACTACACCAACTGCATTAAGACATGATGCAGGACTGGCAGCAGCAAAGGTAAATGTGTTCTTAAGACAGTTAGTGGAAAAATCCGGCGGCGTTGCTACCGTAGGCTGCATTGAATTTAAGCCAAATGCCATTAATGTTATCCCGTCTAAGGCTGTATTTACCGTAGATCTGAGAAATCCAAACAAAGAAAAGCTGGATAATGATGAGAAGCTCCTGGCTGAATATTTAAAGGATCTGGCAAAGGAAGATGATGTTAAGATCTCTACAGAGCGTCTCACTGAATTTGACCCGGTACCATTTGATCTGGGAATCGTAGAAAGAGTAGAAAAGGCAGCCAACGCCCACGGTTTAAGCGTAAGACGTATTACCTCCGGTGCCGGACAGGACGCTCAGATGATCGCAAGAATCTGCCCAACAGCCATGATCTTTGTACCAAGTGTTAATGGCATCAGCCATAACCCGGAAGAATACACAAAGGATGAGGATGTACTGGCAGGCGCAGGCGTATTCTTAGATGTTGTAATGGACATGGCAGAAGTGAAATGATATACTTATGAAAGTGTTGTCAAGCGGCTGTGGGGAGTGCCAGCGGCACGTAACAACTGACTTTCATTAAGGAGTGAGAGATATGATAAAGATCGATCTGATCACTGGATTTTTAGGTGCCGGAAAGACAACCTTTATAAAAAAGTATGCTTCTTATCTGATGAAACAGGGAAAGAAGATCGGAATCCTGGAAAATGATTTTGGCGCGGTCAATGTGGATATGCTTCTTTTACAGGATTTGGAAGGGGATAACTGCAGCCTGGAAATGATCGCAGGAGGCTGTGACGCAGACTGCCACAGACGCCGTTTTAAGACTAAACTGATCGCTATGGCCATGGAAGGCTTTGACCGGGTGATCATAGAACCTTCAGGGATCTACGATGTGGACGAATTTTTCGATGCGCTGTATGAAGAACCTCTGGACCGTTTTTATGAACCGGGCAATGTGATCGCTTTAGTAGATGCGAGACTGGAAGAAGACCTTTCAAAAGAGGCAAAATATCTGCTGGCTTCAGAAGTGGCTGATGCGGGCTGCGTCCTTTTCAGTAAATGTGACGGTGTGCCAAAAGAACAGCTGGAAGCCACCCTTTCTTATCTGAATCAGGCGTTGGAGCAGGTGCATTGCAAACGCAGATTTACTCTGGATCAGATCCTGTGCAAAAACTGGGAAGATCTGGATGAGGCTGATTACAAACGTCTGCTGAACTGTGAATACCGCATGGAAGACTATGAAAAAATGCCTATGGAACAGGGAAAAGTTTTCGAATCTTTGTATTACCTGAATTTTTCCATGGACCCGGAGAAGCTGGAAACGGCGGTAAAAAAGATGTTTCAGGATCCGGAATGCGGCAAAATCTTCCGAATCAAGGGATATATGAGGAATGATAAGAAGGATGCAACAGAAAATGACCAGGAAAGCAGCTGGCTGGAACTAAATGCCACTTCTAAAGAATTCAGCCTAAAACCGGCACCAAAGGGCCAGGAAGTACTGATCGTGATCGGCGAAAAGCTTTCAAAAGAAAGAGCGGCCCTTTATTTAGGCCGAAAACCTGATGTTTAAGCCGTTTTTAAATGGTTTTTACACAAAAAACAGTTTACAAAAAGAATTGTACAGGTTATAATATTTACCGTTGGACAAGGACAGATATGGCAGAGTGGCAGATGCTCTGTGCATAAATAAAATAAGCTGATGGCTTCTGTGAGACAGATGACATCAGCTTTTTTACTGCAAAAGTGTCAATGACAGATCACAACTGACATTTATGTTACTGTGAAAGGAATAAAACATGGAACCATATTACTATACAAAGATGAGTAAGCCAAAACAGGCTGTCTACCATGCCATTTACCAGGGCCTTATGGCCCTTTCAGACAGCTTTCAGGTGCCAAAGCTGGAAGGAAGAGAATTAAGTGATGTATTTTTCCAGCTGCGCTTAGATCATCCGGAGATCTTCTGGGCTGAGGGCTTTCATTACCGGTATTATCAGGACTCAGCAAATATCACCTTTCTGCCGGAGTATATTTTTGAAAAAGGAAAAATAAAAGAGCACCAGAAAGCATTAAAAGCCAGAGTAGAAAAACTGGCCCGTCCTGCAATGAAGCTTTCAGAATGGGAAAAAGAAAAATATGTACATGATTTTATCTGTGAAAATGTACATTATGATAAATTAAAAAAATCCTATTCCCATGAGATCATCGGCCCCTTAGGACAGGGAGTGGGGGTATGCGAAGGCATTGCCAAGTCTGTAAAAGTGCTCTGTGATGCCTTAGGTATCTGGTGCATGATCGCAATCTGCGGAAACAACCCGGAAAAAGGGATCAAGTACCGCCATACCTGGAATATTGTAAAGATCAACGGCACTTATTATCATCTGGATGCCACCTTTGATAATACACTGGGAAAGCATAGCTTTGGTGCAAAGGAGATCCGCTACGACTACTTTAACCTGGATGATAAAAATATTTTCCGTGACCATGAGCCATTGATCGCACCGGCTCCGGCCTGCACAGACGGGGATCATTTTTACTACAAAGAGAAGAAAATGTCCTTTACAAAGACAGAAGATGTGTATAAACGTTCCCTTCAGGCCGCGAAAAAGGGAAAAATGCTTACGTTCCACTGGAGAGGCGGTTATCTTACAAAAGCAGTGCTGGATGAGCTGTTAAATCTGATTAAAAAGGCAGGAGAAGAAAAAGGCAAAACGGCCCGGATCGCCTTAAACTGGCCTCAGGCTGTGCTGCGTCTGGAATATGTAGAAGATGGACAGGAAAATGTGACTCTGGAAGAAGCCAACGAAGGAGAGCAGGAGTGAGA
>JBNMGK010000129.1:0-6744 GCA_050872205.1 Enterocloster sp. | reverse complement strand
CTGAGTCAGGCTGTTTTCTGCTGTCTGCACATTTTCCTGGGCTGTCAGCAGATCCAGCTGAGTAATGGTTCCTGCTGCCAGCTTTGTCTGCGCCAGAGATAAATTCTCTTTTGCCTCTTCCAGAGTTGCCTCTGCCTGCTCCTTCTGGATCAGGTTCTCATAATAAGAGATCATATCTGACTGAGCAGTAACTGCCAGGTTCTTTTCTGCCTGCTCATAGGTAAGAAGATATACCCTGCTGTCTTCCAGGGTTTCATCCCCCTGCTTCTGCATGTTGTCTCCCTGGATCTGTAAATTCAGGTCGGACATGCGGGAAGAAGCATTATCATCTCCGGACATATCATTATAATAGTCCTGAGCCAGCTTGTAGTACTCCTGAGCCACTTCTTCATTGGTATCTCCATAGTCCTGACGGAACTTCTGGTAAGTATACTGGTTATTCTGCACTGTAGCATTGTACTCATGGATCAGCGCTTCCAGTTCATCATATTCGATCACATTATCCTTTAATTTCGCCCATTCCTCTTCGGTCCTGGCAAAAGAGGGACTTGCGGCATATACCGTGTATACAGGCATGGTCCCCGCTGCCACAGCCGCTGCAAAAGCGGCTGCGAACACACGGCTGAATGATCTGGAAAATGTACCATATTTATTTTTCCTCATGGTCATCCTTCTTTCTTGAAAATCCTGCAAATAATCCTTTTATCTTTCCAAATATATTCTCTCTGGTACGTTTGCGCTTCTTCGCCGGTGCCTCAAGATCTCCCGGCTTTTCCTTACCGCTCATCAGGCGGTAGTAAACAGGAAGCATCAGAAGACACAGGATGGTAGACGCTGTCAGACCACCAATATCTACAACTGCAAGGCTCTTTGTAGTCGTTCCGCTAAATGCCATAGGGATCATGGAAACAACTGTAGTCAGTGTTGTCATCAAAATAGGACGGATACGGGTAGCACCTGCCTCAATCAGAGCTGTGTCACGGTCCATGGTTCCCCGGTACTGGTTTGCAGTATCCACGAACAAAATACCATTATTTACAACGGTACCGATCAGCATCAGGAAACCGATGAGGGAAACCATACTGATAGAGCAGTCTGTAAGCCACAGAAGTCCAAATGCACCGATCAAACTGAATGGGATGGTTGTCATGACCATTCCAGAGAACTTAATGGACTCAAACTGAGCTGCCATTACAACGAAGATCAGGAACACCGCAATAGCAAGTGCCTTAAACAGAGATGCAAACTCTTCGTTCATAGACTGGTCTCTGGAGTTTAATCCAATGCTTACGGTACTGGTCAGATGAGGCTTTACTACCTCCTCCTGGATCTGGTTTCTGGTATTCTGGGTAGCCTTATCTGTATATTCTGCGGTAATGGTTACCTTATATTCCTTATCCTCTCTTGCTACAGAAGAAGGGCTGTCTACAAATTTTACATCTGCCACATCAGACAGAGCTACAGAACCGCCTTTTCCGGTGGTAAGAACAATACCGCGTACCTGGTCAATGCTCTTGTACTCATCTTCTGCATACTGTACCTTTACATCAATATCTTCACCGTCCACCTGGATAGTGGTTGCCTTTACACCGTCAATGCAGCTGCTTACTGCAGATGCGATCTGGGATGGGGTAAGTCCTACGGATTTGGCCTTTAAGGCATCTACTCTTACCTCTACTACCGGAGATGAGTTTTCCACGTCAGAATGGATCTTTGTCACATCATCCCTTGTTTTTAACTCTTCTACAATGGAATTGGTTACTTCTTTTACTTCATCATAATCCGTTCCCTTTAAGATCACCTCATAGCTTTGTCTGGTAGCAGACATCATGCTCATGGAGGAACCAGCCTCAGCGGTAATATCGCAGTTTGTAATATCAGAAAGCTCCTGCTGCCATTTTGCTGCCACATCTGCTGTAGCCATGGTACGATCATCCTTCAGATAACCGGTAACAGTTGCAGAACTGCTGCCGCCTCTGGAACTTCCATAGGAAGTCATATAAGAATCCAGGTTTTCATCCTGACTTATGATCGCTTCTACCTGTTTTAATATCTCATCTACCTTTTCTGACTGAAGTCCCGGTCTGGTATCTACAGTTACCGTGATCTCACCTTCATCATCTGCAGACATCAGCTCCATTTTCAGGGATTTTCCTACAAAAAGAGCTAAAACCAGAAGGGCAATGGAGGTAAGCATAACTGTCTTTGACTTATAAAGGAGGGTACTCATCAGTTTTCTGTAGCCTTCCTGCAGCCTCTTTACAGGTCTGGAAAATGGCGCTGAAAGCTTTTCAGTTGGCTTATAAGCCATATAGCACAACGGCACAATGGTAATGGATGAGATCAGGGATGCTGCCATACAGAATACAATGGTAAAGCCCAGAGGCTTAAACATCTGTCCGGTCATACCCTGTAAAAATGCTAATGGAAGGAATACAACGCAAGTGGTAGCTGTACCGCCAAGAACGGACTCCCATACCAGGCTGGTACCTTCTAAGGCATCCTGCATATATTCTACAAATCCGCCCCGCCGCTTTGCCGTCATACGGAAGCAGCTTTCCAGAACTACGATGGAGTTATCAACCATCATACCAACGCCAAGTGTCAGCGCACTCATGGTAATGGTATTTAAGGTAAAGCCCATTAAACTCATTAAGATCAGGGCTGACAAGATAGAGATAGGAATGGAAGTACCTACGATCAGGGACGCCTTTAAGTCACCAAAGAACAGCCAGATGATGATCATGGAGATAATGATCGCCAGGACCAGCGTCTGTCCCACATCCTTTAAAGAGCTGATAATGTTGTCTGCGTCATCACGGACTGTGATGATATGTAAGTTTTCATCGGCTCCTTCCAGGTTTGCAATGGTCTTTTTCACTGCATTGGAAACAGAAACCGCTGTCTCACTCTGCTGCTTTGTAATAGAAAGGGAAACTGTATCATTTCCATTGTAACGGGCAATACCGTCATTTTCCTCTTTTGTGGTATATACATCTGCCACGTCTTCCAGATAAACGGTGCTTCCGTCTGCACTGGTCAGTGGGATCTGTTTTAACAGGTCTACGGTATCATAAGTAGTACGGGTAGAAACTGAAAGCTTTAAGCTTCCCACCTGGGTATCACCGGAAGGATAGGAAATATCCGCTGCTGCAATATCAGATGCAACAGAAGACATGGTCATCTTATACTGGCTTAATTTTTCCGGAATGATCTGGATCTTAATATACTCATCAGAACCACCGCGGACACTTACTTCTGCTACCGAGGAGATCTTCTCAAACTCAGGCTGGATCTTGTCTTCTACATAAGAATACAGATTTTCCTGGGAAGTATTGTCAATGGATAAGGTAACACATGGCATGGAATTCATATCCATTTCCATGATCGTAGGATCACCGGCACTGTCTGGAAGACTGTTCTTTACCAGGTCTACCTTCTTTTTCAGGTCATCATATGCTTCATCTGTATCGGTACCGTACTCATATTCCAGCATGACCATAGACATGCCTTCACTGGAATTAGAAGTAACAGATTTAAGTCCACTTAAGGTTCCAACCTGGTCCTCAATAGGCTTTGTGATGATTTCATTTACGTCCTCAGGGCTGGCTCCGGAGTAGGTGGTCATAACCATCAGTACCGGCATTTCCATGTCCGGAATGTTTTCCAGGCTCATACTGGTTACAGAAGTGTATCCAAATACGATCAGGCAAAGCACTGCCATTAAAGTGGTAATGGGCCGTTTGAGGACAAATTTTGTTAAACCGTTCATTCTGTCGTCCTCCTTACTGTGCCTTGTTTCCTGTCATCGGAGCTCCTGGGCCGCCTGGTGCATTGCCTTCTGGTCCCCCTGCAGGCGCGCCTTCTGCGTCATTCGCGCTGCTATCCTGTGTACTCTCCCCTTTTAATCTTACTTCTGCTCCGTCATACAGCTCAGAACTCCAGGTAGTAACTACCATATCATCCATAGTAAGGCCGGATTTTACTTCCAGCACATCGGAATCAAAAATTCCCTCTTCAATGAATTTCTGCCATACTTTTCCGTCTGAATATGTATATACATAAGATTCGCCATTTTCATAATAAACAGCATCTACCGGAATGGTCATAACGTCTTCTGCCTTTTCAGAAGTTACATACAGCTTTACCTCTGAACCAGTTGGAAGGACCACATCTGCATCTACAGAAGCCTTTACCTTATAAAGACCTGTGGACTCATCTGCCATGGTGCTTATTTCATATACAGAACCTTCATAGGTCTGGCCGTCCTTTTCTACGTCAATGGTATCTCCCTCTTTCAGATATCCTCTGATCCGCTCTGTAGTAGAGAAAGATACCACTCTGCTTCCCTGACCGGAGATAACAAAGATCAGGTTGCCTTGGGATACATTGTCAAAATTTTCCACATTACAAATCTCTACCAGTCCTTCAATAGGTGCTGTGATCTGGCTGTATTCCAGCTGTGTTTCATAGTTGTATTTTGCCTGATCGTAATTGATCTGAGCGCTGGATACTGCATCCTGGTACTGGCTGTACTGCTGTTCAGAAAGTCCGCCTCCTGCATATAAAAGCTGCTGGCGGGAAAGCTCTTCCTGTGCCTGACGCAGATTTAAAGCAGCCGAATCCATGGTATTTTTCGCTGACTCTACCTGTTTTGTATCAATGGTACAAAGGACCTGTCCCTTAGCAACCACATCACCGGCTTTTACATTTACCGCTGTTACATCACCGGATGCCTTTGGATATACATAAACCACATCCGAAGGCTCGATCTTACCGATCACACTGGTAGTCAGCCGGATATCTCCTGTCTGTGGCTTTTCTGCATCCATGACCGGAAGGGCCACTGCCTGGGCAAACTGTTTCGGCTTTGTAAATTTAGGTACAATGACCGCACACAATGCAACAATACAGATCCCTGCAATTATGATCTTTTTCTTCATTTTTCTCTTATCCTTTCCCAACGCAGCAAATGCAGCTGCTTTTCTCACATTAAAAGTCTTCCTAAGAATACCATTGCTTAATGAACCAATTCTTAATTGAAGATGAACTGAACATGAAATCACATATTTTTCACATTTTCCCATAAACTCCCTTTGCTTTTCTTTCACTATTCTTATATTTTGTTTTCCATATTTCACCTGCTGTTCATAAAAATGTGCTATGCTGAATATGATGATGAGTCTGACCCGCAGGCAGCGGGTCCAAAATATGATAAATATACATTACGAAAGGCAGATATACTACCATGCAGATATTAACCATTCTTGTAATAGAAGACGAAGACTCCCTGCTCCAGCTTTACCGCATTGTGCTGGAAAAAGAAGGTTTTAAAGTGCTTACAGTCCACAACGGCCAGGAAGCCTGGGACCTGATCGAAAAAGAACATGTAGACCTGGTGATCACCGATATTTTAATGCCTGTCATGGACGGCTATGAATTTACAGAGCTGCTTCGCCGTTCCAATCCCAGCATGCCTGTATTGATGATCACGGCAAAAGATGATTTTCCTTCTAAAAACAAGGGCTTTTCCCTGGGAACCGATGATTATATGACAAAACCGGTAAATTTAGATGAAATGGTATTAAGAGTGCGGGCCTTATTGCGCCGTTCCAATATTGCTAATAACAAACGGCTTACACTGCCCCACACCGTCTTAGACTATGACGCCCTGACCGTAACCGAAGGGGAGAATTCCCAGATGCTTCCCCAGAAGGAATTTTTCCTGTTGTTTAAACTGATCTCCTATCCCAACAAGATCTTTACCCGTATGCAGTTAATGGATGAGATCTGGGGCCGCAACAGTGAATCCGACTTACAGACCATTGACGTACATATTAACCGGCTTCGCAGACGTTTTGAGAATAACCCGGATTTTGAGATCATAACAGTCCGTGGACTTGGATATAAGGTGGTGATGAAGGAATGAAAGACCTGAAATTATGGGGTATTTTTATCAGTGTGATCGTTGCAGTACAGGTACTTGGCTTTTTCGCGTTTTCCGGCATCACCTGTTTTTTGTTCCACTTAGGTATTTTAAGCCCGGATAATCCCCCCAGCGGCTGGTTTCCCTTTCTTACCAGCACCTTCAGCTCCGTACTGATCTCCGTATGCATTACCATGGTCATCTCCCACCACTTTTTCCGTCCTATCCAGAACCTGGTCCGCGCCTTAGAGCAGGTATCTGCCGGAAATTTCAATGTCCGCTTAAAAGAAAATGCTATCTGGTATGAAGTCCGGGAAATGAACGTAAACTTCAACAAAATGGTAAAGGAATTAAATTCCATTGAAACGCTGCAGTCTGATTTTATCCAGAACGTATCCCATGAGATAAAAACTCCTCTGGCTGCCATCGAAGGCTATGCCACCCTTTTGGCTGCCTCCACAGAGGATGAACAGAACAAGTTGTACGCAGAGCAGATCTTAAAAAGCTCCAGGCAGCTTTCTACACTTACCGGAAATATTTTAAAGCTGTCCAAGCTGGAAAATCAGTCTATTATCTCTGAGAAAAAAACATTTTCCCTGGATGAACAGATCCGCCAGGCTGTCCTTTCCCTGGAGCCCATCTGGTCTGCCAGAAAGATTGATATTGACCTGGATCTTCCTGAGGTATCATTCTATGGAAATGAAGACCTGATCTTTCAGATCTGGACCAATCTGATCTCCAATGGTATTAAATTTACACCTGCCGGAGGTATGGTTTCAGTAAAAATGACCCGGGATGACTCTTATATATCTGTGGAT
>JBNMGK010000212.1:0-5048 GCA_050872205.1 Enterocloster sp. | reverse complement strand
GTACAGTCTGGATGAAAGAAGATAGAGAACAGGATAGAGGATATAGTAAGATACAGTATCAGATATTTGTTGAACATCAGCTCTGGAACAGTGATTGTTTCAGAGTTTTTTGTTTTTAAAAGATGTTTGAGCTGGTTTAAAAAGCTTCTGAATTTTCTGAATTTCCAATTTTTTACAAAAACGCTCTGGAGAATGTGATAAGCTCCAGGGCGTTTTTTGGTATCAGCAGAGCAGTCGTTCCTGGAAACAGACAAGGAGGCAGAAGTTTGAAAAACACAGAGAATGGTAGTGAAGATGAAAAATATATGTTGTTAGCCATTGAACTGGCGAAGAAAGGATACGGTTATACAGCTCCCAATCCAGTGGTGGGGGCAGTGATCGTAAAAGACGGCTGCATCATTGGTCAGGGATACCATGAAAAATATGGGGAACCTCACGCAGAACGGAATGCTTTGGCTTCCTGCAGCCAGTCACCAAAGGGCGCAACGATCTATGTAACCTTGGAGCCCTGCTGTCATCACGGAAAACAGCCTCCATGTACAGATGCCATTATAGAAGCAGGCATCAGCCGTGTAGTAACTGGTTCCGGGGATCCCAATCCTTTAGTAGGAGGAAAAGGAATTAAGATCTTAAAAGCCCATGGAATCCAGGTAACAGAGCATGTGTTAAAAGAAGAATGTGACGGGTTAAATCAGCCGTTTTTCCATTATATCCAGACAGGACGCCCTTATGTGACTATGAAATATGCAATGACCATGGACGGAAAGATCGCAGCCTATACCGGCGCTTCTAAGTGGGTGACCGGGGAAGAAGCCAGGCATCATGTACATGAACAGCGAAAGAAAAATACTGCGATCATGGTGGGGATCGGCACTGTACTGGCAGATGATCCTATGCTTAACTGCCGCATAGAAGGAGGAAGAGATCCTATCCGTATTATCTGCGATACCAATTTAAAAACGCCTGTAACTTCAAAAATCGTAAAAACAGCAAAGGATATTCCAACCATCATAGCCTGCTGCGTACCCGATGAAGAACTGCAAAAGCCCTATAAAGAAGCAGGCTGCAAAATGCTTTTGACAGAGAAAAAAATGAGCCATATTGATCTGGAGTATCTTATGGAGCAGCTGGGAAAAGAGAAAATAGACAGTATCTTGTTAGAGGGAGGCGGTACTCTTAACTGGGCGGCATTAGAGGCAGGGATCGTCCAGAAGATACAGGCCTATATAGCGCCAAAGCTTTTTGGTGGAATAACAGCTAAAACTCCAGTAGAAGGAAGAGGGGTAGAAGAGCCGGATCAGGCATTTCTGATCAAACATAAAAAGATATGTGTTCTGGGAGAAGACCTGCTTATAGAAGGAGAGGCGGAAAGAAATGTTTACAGGGATCATTGAAGAAAAAGGCATGATCAGTAAGATCACGCAAACAGCCAGTCAGGCGGTTCTTACCATAAAAGCAGGGAAGATCATGGAAGATATCCACACAGGTGACAGCATTGCAGTAAATGGGATCTGCCTTACAGCTACAGCATTTTCCAAAAATGAATTTCAGGCAGATGTGATGCATGAAACATTAAACCGTACTGCCCTTAAAATGGTAAAGCCTGGAAGCAGTGTAAATCTGGAGCGTGCCATGGCAGCAGGAGGCAGGTTTGGAGGTCACATAGTATCCGGTCATATTGACGGTACTGGAAAGATCACAGAGATAAAAGAAGACAGTCTGGCACTCTGGTATACCATAGAGGCACCGCCACAGATCCTTCGTTATATTGTGGAAAAAGGGTCCATTGCCATTGATGGCATCAGCCTGACAGTAGCCAAAGTAACACAGACGTCTTTTTCGGTCTCTACTATTCCACATACAAGAAGTGCCACTACACTGGGAGACAGAAGACCAGGTGATCTGGTGAATCTGGAAAATGATATAGTCGGAAAATATGTGGAAAAATTTATATGCGAGAAAAATACTCACGAAATGGCAATAGATACAAATGAGAAAAAAACTCATGAAATAACCAGGGAGAAATTAATGCAATACGGATATTAATGAAAGGCTCCAGGAGAACATTAAGTAAAAAGAGAGGAGAAATACCATGGATCCAATGAAGAATACAGACAATGGATTTAACACAGTAGAGGAAGCACTGGAAGATTTAAGACAGGGAAAGCTGATCCTTGTTACAGATGATCCGGACAGAGAAAACGAAGGGGATTTTATCTGTGCAGCAGAATATGCAACAACAGAGAACATTAATTTTATGGCAGTTCATGGAAAGGGCCTGATCTGTATGCCAATGTCAGAAGTTTATGTGGAGAAATTAAAACTGCCACAGATGGTCACAAAAAATACAGACAACCATGAAACAGCATTTACGGTATCTATTGACTGCGTAGATACCACAACCGGTATCTCAGCGGCAGAGCGGTCCATTACTGCCATGCGCTGCGTAGCAGAGGATGCAAAGCCGGAAGACTTCAGAAGACCAGGTCATATGTTTCCGTTGCTTGCAAAGAAAAACGGTGTTTTAGAGCGAAATGGACATACAGAGGCAACTGTTGATCTGTGCCGTCTGGCCGGCTTAAAGGAATGTGGCCTTTGCTGTGAGATCATGAAGGAAAACGGAACCATGATGCGCACACCTCAGTTAAAAGAGCTGGCTGAAAAATGGAATATTAAATTTATTACCATTAAAGATCTTCAGGAGTACAGAAAAGTCCATGAACAGCTGGTGGAGCAGGTAACTATAACAAAAATGCCTACAAAATATGGCGTATTTACAGCTTATGGCTATATAAACCGGTTAAACGGGGAACATCATGTGGCGCTGGTGAAAGGCAATATAGGAAATGGGGAAGATGTGCTTTGCAGAGTCCATTCAGAATGCCTTACAGGCGATGTGTTCGGTTCTCTGCGCTGCGACTGCGGTCAGCAGTTTGCATCAGCCATGACTCAGATCGAAAAAGAGGGAAGAGGCATTCTGTTGTATATGCGTCAGGAAGGCAGAGGAATTGGCCTGATCAATAAATTAAGAGCCTATGAGCTGCAGGAACAGGGAATGGATACTCTGGAAGCAAATCTGGCTCTTGGTTTTAAGGGAGATGAGAGAGAATATTATATTGGGGCCCAGATATTAAGAAATCTGGGAGTAAGGAGCATGCGTTTACTTACCAATAACCCGGATAAAGTGTACCAGCTGTCTGCCTTTGGTCTTAAGATCACAGAGCGGGTGCCCATCCAGATGCAGGAAACAGAATATGACCATTTTTATCTCCAGACCAAGAAAATCCGTATGGGGCACATGCTTCAGTAGGTAAATAAGTGCAGCCAGAAAAACAAAAATAATATAGAACAGAAAGGAAATAAAAGATATGCGTACATTAGAAGGAAAAGTAGTAGCAAAAGAGATCAAGGTAGGAATCGTAGCAGCCAGATTTAACGAATTTATCGTATCCAAGCTGGTGGCAGGTGCCAGAGACGGTCTGGTGCGTCATGATGTGAAAGATGAAGATATTGACCTTGCATGGGTTCCAGGAGCATTTGAGATCCCGCTTATTGCATCTAAAATGGCAAAAAGTGGGAAATATGACGCAGTGATCTGTCTGGGAGCTGTTATAAGAGGTGCAACCAGCCATTACGATTATGTATGCAGCGAGGTTTCCAAAGGCATTGCCAATGTTTCACTGGCAAGTGACATTCCTGTTATGTTCGGGGTATTGACTACGGATAATATTGAACAGGCCATTGAACGTGCAGGAACAAAAGCAGGAAATAAAGGCTATGACTGTGCTCTTGGAGCTATTGAAATGGTGAACCTGGTGCGTCAGTTAGAGAATTAAAACGCAAAAAAGCCGCCCACCCAGGCGGCTTTGGCATTTATTTCTTTTCGCTTTTCTTTTCACGTACTTTTTCATGTACCTTAAGAGGCATCATCAGATGTTCGATCATAATATTGTAAGCCTTCTGACCATCCCCTTCTTTTACTGCATTATAATAAGCCAGATGTTCATCCACAGTTCCCTGGATACGGCCTTCCGCAGAAAGGGCGTCCTGGGAGGTTAAATGGATCAGATACAGCAGGCGCTGGAAGATCTGGTTAAATTCATCATTGTGAAGATAGTTAACGATCAGAAGATGGAACTGGTGATCGTAGGAGATGAAGTCATCTAAGGAATCAGAACCTAATGCTTCTTCCATATTATCCAGAACCATTTTCAGATTACGAAGCAGCTGTCTGCCCTCTTTTGTGTCTGCCTGGGAGGCAATCACAGTGGTACAGAAGCCTTCAATAGCGCAGCGGATCTGGATACTGTCTTTCATATCCTTCTCATTTAACTGACGGATCATAAAGCCTTTGCTTGGTATAATGGTGATATAACCGTCCTGGCTTAAACACTGGAGGGCTTCACGCATGGGAGTTCGGGAGATTCCTATTTTTGCAGACAGTTTTGTTTCGGAGTAGAGCTGTCCCGGCTCTAATTCACCGTTTAAAATGCCGTTTTTAATGGAATCATAGGCCTGCAGCTGCAGGAAGCTTTTTTCTTTCATTTCTTGTATCCATATCCTTTATGTTTAAATCGATCTGTGTAATCTGTATACAATCTTAAGGCTAAAATGATAGATATGTCAAGAAGAACCCGTGATTTTCCTATTATTTTCCACATTTTTTAATAAGCAAGGGGATATTTTTAAATCAACTCTTGTACATAAAAGTAACTTGTTGTAAACTAAAAGTATCTATTTTATCTATATATGACAATGGCACAAGAAAATACATTGTCAGAAATACACAAAAACATTGTTGAAAAATTGTTGACTTTTACTTTTGCAAAAATCTTGACAGTATACCGACATACCGGTATACTGGTATACAGATAGGCGAGAAAAAAAGCCAACAGAGAAAAATAAAAACCAATTTTAAGGAGGAACCTAAAATGTGTGTTTATGAAATTGGTAACTTAAGAATTGTTGATCTTTCCAAGATCCTGGATCCAAAGACAGAGACCAGAAGATGCCATCTGTTCCGTTTCAATACCGGTGGTGCTATTCCG
>JBNMGK010000443.1:0-2029 GCA_050872205.1 Enterocloster sp. | reverse complement strand
CTGATAAGGGTACATAAAAGAAAGCTTAAAAGGGTTTCTGTTAAGGTTACCCCTGTATGGAGAAAAAGGCTCTTATCAAGAAGCATGTTCCACAGACAGAAAAGGATCTGGGAAGGGGAACTGAATATAAAGCGGTTGATCATTCCTAAAGAGGCGTTCAGCTCCCAAAGAGAAAGAAAAAGGATAAAAACCATGATCCTGCATCGTTTGATCTGTCTGGTTTCCCGTAAGAGCTTTGCTTCATATTCCTGCTGTCTGGTCATCTGTTTTCAGCTCCTTCCATAAAAGATCAAAATAATGGGAAAATTCCGGGCAGTTGCGCCGCTTTAAGGGAGTATTTCTATCATCAGGAAAGGAAAGGGAAAGAACAGAGCGGATACGCCCCGGTCTTGGAGTAAGGACGATAATGCGGTCGGCAAAGCTGATGGCTTCTGACAGGTCGTGGGTGACCAGAAGGGCTGTTTTATTCGTTTTTCTTAAAATTGAGCTGATATCATCACACACAGTAAGTCTGGTCTGCTGGTCAAGGGCAGAAAATGGCTCATCCAGTAAAAGCAGGTCCGGTTTCAGGGCCAGAGTGCGTATGAGGGCGGCTCTCTGGCGCATGCCCCCTGAGAGAGCAGAAGGCTTTGCATGTTCAAAACCGGCAAGTCCATAATCAGAAAGCATGACAGACAGCTCTTTTTTGCGGTCATCTGTCAGCTGATGTTTAATCTCAAGCCCAAGTGAAACATTGGAAAAGACATCACGCCATTCAAACAGCTGGTCCTTCTGAAACATGTAGCCAATGTGAAAGGCATTTCCCGGATTTTTTTCCAGAAGTTCTCCGTCCAGGAAAATGGCACCGGACTCCGGTTCATCAAGGCCGCAAATAAGGGATAAAAGGGTAGATTTTCCGCAGCCGGAAGGTCCTACAAAGGCTACGAATTCCCCGGGATCAACAGTAAAAGAAATATCAGAAAGGGCCAGCGTTTCCTTTTGTTTACTGTGGTAGGAAAAGCTGACCCTGCAAACCTGCAGTTTGGGTTTCATAAAGACTCCCAAAAGATCATTCTTGATTTAATATACGCAGAAAATGTAAAAATGTTTGCAGCCCACTTACTGCTGTGCTGCGGTTGTCTCTTCAGCAGGTGTTTCGTTCTGGGTCTGTCCGTAGTTCCAGGTAACCGGAGTAGGACGTGATGTGTCAAAAATCTGGGAAGAGTCAAATAAGTCGCTTAAACGCTTCTTTGCCGGATCTTCCTGGATCATGTCTTCATACAGGCGGTATCCGTCTAAGTTTCTTCTTGCCATACGCAGATAATCATGTCCCATCTGGATCCAGGAAGGCTTGCTGGCATCTACATTGCAGAAATAACGGAAGCCCTTGGAGGCAAGGTACTGGTACCGGTAATTTTCCGCTGTATAGGGGTGCCAGTCTGCAATATCATTTCCATTTGGATAAATGTAAATATCCGTAGGTCCGATCAGGGACTCCACTTCGTTTGCCCATTTATCAGTATCTGTGTAGAAACGTTCATCGCTGATCTTATAAGGATTTTCCGGATCATCGGAAACACCCATCCATAAATGCCCCCAGCCATGACTTGCCAGTTCCCAGCCGTCATCCCGCAGGCACTGGGCTACTTTTGCAGCCTGTTCTTTTTCGCTTTCATAATCCGGGCTTTCGCTGTAAGAAGAAGCAGTGCGGTAGCCTAAGATGCCTTCATAACCGGTAAGGGCAATAATGGCTTTGGCGCCCTTATAGGAAAAATCCGGGTGTTCATCAATAAAGTCATTTAAAAGAGGAACCAGGTCATAGGAGCCAGTGGAAACAGTACCGTCCTCCATTTTCATTTCACAGGTGGGGCGTCCGTCTTCTCCAATGATGATCTTGCTTGCGAAACCATCTCCGTCCATATATGGGTAGTAGCACACATCATCCTGGGACATGACGATAGGCTTCTTTCCTTCAGGAAGCATGATCGTTCCCCAGGTAAATACCGGATTTCCGCTTTCATCGGTGGTCTCATAGGCAATATCATGGATG